>CATJLA010000192.1 GCA_949741215.1 uncultured Oscillospiraceae bacterium | reverse complement strand
TTGTTTACGAACAGCAACTCTGCCATCTCAGACTGCGATTTATGATTTTTCTCGCGGAGCTCAATCATTCGCTTTCTGAGAAACTCACCTTTGGTTCGTTCATCCATAACGCCGCCTCCTTAAAATTGACATCTTTGAAGCTGTCTGCATTATACCACGGGGTTGCAATTATTTCAATAAATCTCCAAAAATTGCAACTCATATAAAAAGGTTTCAACAAAGAATCTATATAATTCTAGAAATGCAACAAATGCTGATTCTTTGCAACCGTTATCCATCCTATTCTTTCGATATTGAAAGATGCGGAACGAAGTTGCGTTGTCTTTTGCAGAAAAAGGCCACCAGCAGTAAAACTGGTAGCCTTCTTCCAATCTATTCAGTCACGCTTTTTAGGTATGCTACTGGGTCACCGTTCAGTACCAAATCCGCATATCCCATTGGGTCATTATAGACGAGCCAATCCAATTGCGACCGCTGACGGACGGTATGTGCAACCTCATCCTCTACAGCAGTACAGTCAATCGAAATCATGCTCCCGTCCATGAAGCGCAACTCGACGCAGGCGGTATCAATGTTGAACTCACAAGAAATGAGCTTATCCATAGGGTTATACCTCCATATTGTCAAGAAAGCAGCCCGTCTGAATCCCTGTTAGGAATCAGACGGGCTTTCGTATGCACCCCGAAACCGTCAGCTAACAGTGATACGTGAATTTAGTTCCTTATCACTATAAAGGCAAGGTAAGGGGCAGCTTGTTCTAAAAATGTTTCACGTGAAACATTTGTTTGCGTCGCGGACGAAAATGATGCTGTTAAGTCCCTGCATGGCGGGCAGGATGGGGACAAAAATGGGTGGAGAAGCTGCCAGAGCTTAAAACCGGCGGGCGAATGTAGAGATGCAATTTGTCGATACGGAATTTTTGGTTGGCGGGGAGATTAAGCTGGTGTTGAATCACACCGATGAGGGAGACCCTGCTAAAAATTGGATGCCTGCCTACCATTTTGACATCTGCCGCCTGGACGGGATGCGGATGGGCGTGTGCGATTTGCGGGTAGGTTATACCGATGGGCTGTATTACGGCGGGCATATCGGGTACCGGATTGAGCCGGAGTTCCAGGGGCATCATTATGCGGCAAAGGCGTGCCGGCTGTTGTTTTTGCTGGCCCAAAAGCATGCTATGCCATATCTGATTATCACCTGCAACCCGGACAACCTGCCAAAGACCTGTGAGCATCTTCATGGCGAGCTGCCGGAAGACAATGATATGCGCATGAATGACGGTGCCCCCCAAAAATGTATTTTTCGGTTTGCACTTTAGGGTTGTGGGACAGGACAGCTGAGGTCTGTTTTGCGGCTTGTGGGAAGGCCCGGGACAAAATGGGTGCTGTCATGTCCCCCAAAAAAGAAAACCCGCTTGAGCAAAGGCGGCTCAGGCGGGTTTTGGGCGCTAAAATAGGGTCAACTGCCGGCTTTCGTATCCCATTCGGTAGCCGACGATGATGTCCTGCATTTTATAGAGAAGGCCATACTGGCCGCATAGCCTGGTGAACAGCTCCCATAGCTCCTTCCATCGGGGGGAAATACATTCGTACCGTTCGCCATAGCGTTTTTGGTACTGCTCTTTTATTCCCGGGAACCGCTTCTCCAGCTGGGCAAAAAAGTACTCCCGCTGGTTTTGCCGCAGGGTAACGCCCAGGTATGGGTAGACGAACCGGGCGCCGCAGTCTGCCGCCTGTTCCACAATGGCCCGGATGTTCCCAGGGGTATCGGTGAGAAAAGGGAGCACCGGCATCAGCAGCACGCCGGTATAAACGCCTGCCTTGGCAAGCTCTTTTATGGCGGCAAACCGTTGGGTGGAGGTGGGCGCGTCCGGCTCAAGCTGTGCTGCAAGGCTGTTTTCTGCCGCGGTAACGGTGATTTTGCACAGCACCGGAGAATGCTCCCGGATTTCTGTAAGCAGATCGATATCCCGAGTGATCAGGTTGGACTTGGTGGCAATGGCAGCCCCAAACTGATAGGCGTTCAGCAGCTCCAGGCTGTGGCGGGGAAGGCAGAGCTGAGCCTCAAAGGGGTTGTAGGGGTCGCTCATAGAGCCGGTGGCGGCCACGCCGGTTTTTATCCGGCGGCTTAGCTGGTTGCGCAGGGTTTCCAGGGCATTTTCCTTAAAGGCAACCTGATCAAAATTTTCGATATGGTAGCAGGCGCTGCGGCTGTCGCAGTAAATGCAGTGATGGCAGCAGCCTTTGTAAAGATTCATGTTGTATTCAGTGCCAAACCACTGGTTATCCCGCCGGTAGGGGGAGAGAATGGTTTTGGCCGGAATGGTAGGAACCATTGGTTTGCCTCCTGTTGTTAAGATTTGGGGACGTGACTGCTCTTGTTCTCCATGTGCGTCAAGTTTAGAACCTTCCTGTTCTACTGCAGGGCAATGGGGTTGCTCCATGCCTTTTTTCCGTCAGCGTCAGTGACTTCTGCCCGGATAAAGGTTTCAAAAGGAGCAACGGTACAGCTGGCCTCAGTAAGATTTTTTCCCTTTACACAGCGGTTTTTCGCCCAAACTGTGTTGGAGAAAAAGGAGATCCGCACCGCAGGGGAGCACTTTACCGTAATCCGGTCCCCCTCCCGCAGCAGATGAATTTCCGGCCCTTGAGTGGCATAAAACCGCTTTTGCCGGATCGCCTCCAACAGCTGTTGGTCGGTGGCGTTTTGTGGGCAGTCCAGCATGATGCAGGAGGTGGTTTCGTCCTCCCCCTGATAGAAATGCGTATCGTCATCTGCCAAAAGGGGGAGCAGCAGGCCTTTGCAGGCAGCCGCGTCCGCAAAATGGCCGGAATAAGGCCGGGAGGATTCTCCCACGTCCGAAACGGTATTGTAAATCTCAGTGGCCTCAATACCGCGGAGAGCCAAAAGCTGATCCACCGTGTTCAGCGACCATGCGGGATGTGCCAGCACAGCCAGCCCGCCTCGGCGGCGTATCTCGTCGATTACAGCTTGAGGGGTGCTGTTTTTGTCTACATTTTCCAAGGCAGAACTGCACCCGAGGCCTAAAATATGGTACACCCCTTGGGCCGCGTCACCGCCGCCTACATTAAATTCCCCACCGGAAAGAACCCGCAGCCCGCCAATCTCCCCGCTGGGCAGATACTCCCAGTGATCGGTTACGGCAATCAGATCATACCCGGCAGCCTTATAAATGGCAGCGGCCTCCTCTGGGGTTTTTCTACCGTCCGACCGAGTGGTATGAAGATGAAGGTTCACTTTCAGCCTTTTGGTGCCCAGCATATCGGTTATCATTTTAGACATCGCCTTTCTGTAAATTTTCAATCTGCCTGTATCTTCCTTTATTATGGACGGGACTGCCTCCTGCTTTCCCTTTGCATAAGGGGGAATCCCGTTCGGGACCAACTGCAAAACCATCTTCCCTTACTCAAACAAAGGAGGACGGGCAAAAACAAAAAATGGGCAGCCGGGGGCAGCGGAAATTCCCTTTGCCCCCGGAACCCAGGCAGGCGCTTACGTCCTGAAAAGAGCCTTATTGATGCAGCTGGAATAAATAAGCAGCGCCGATAATACCGGCGTCGTTGCCCAATTGGGCTACTGCCAGCTGAGTATTGCGGCTGGGGTCTTTGCAGAAGGAGTGCTCGTTAAGGTACTTGCGCAGAGGGGCCATCAAGGTTTCCCCCTGGTTGCAGATGCCGCCGCCCAATAGAATCAGCTGGGGCTGCATCAGGTTTACCAGGCTGACAATAGCGTAGCCCAGATAATCCAGGTACTGATTTACTACCTGTGCGCCCACAGCGTCTCCGGCCTTCATGGCGTCAAAAGCGGTTTTGCCGTTTACCGCCTCCAGGCTGCCGGCAATCTCCCACAGCTTGGAGCTTTTGTTTGCCTCCATAGCCTCTCTGGTTTGCTGAATCAGCGCGGTGGCTGAGCAATAAGCCTCAATACAGCCCTTGGCGCCGCAGGTACACTGCCTGCCGCCGTATACCATCCCCATATGGCCCAGCTCGCCTCCGGCATAGCTGCAGCCCTCCAAAATTTTGCCGTCCAGAATAATGCCGCCGCCCACTCCTGTTCCCAGGGTGATGGCAACTACATCGGCGTACTCCTTGGCAGCCCCGGCAATATACTCGCCATAAGCCGCCGCATTGGCATCATTCTCCAAATAAGTAGTCTTGTGGGCGCGCTGCTCTATCATAGCCTTCAAAGGTGTGTTGTGAAAGTCCAGATTAGCGGCAAATTCCACCACACCGGTTTCGGAATTGGTAGATCCGGGGGTATCTACACCGATAGATTCAATCTGATCCCACTGAATACCCGCATCAGATACCGCAGCTCTGGCAGCCTCCACCATGCTGTCGGCAATCTGGTCAGGGGTGCGGGGCATAGCTGTGGGAACGCTGGCCTTGCCAATAATTTTGAACTGCTCATCCACCACGCCTGCTGCAATATTAGTGCCGCCTAAGTCAATACCTACATAATACTTCACTGTAATAACCTGCCCTTCTGTTTTGTTGCAATCATGTCGTTTTTTTGCCGCAAAAGCGGAGCTTTTCCAGCATATTGTAACGCTTTTTCAGACGTAACTGCCCTTTTTATCTTCTGTTTTCGTTCATTTTCCAAGGGGACGTAACTGCCGCCTGCTTTCATCCACGCTCCAGGGATGCAAGCAGCGGCTCCAAATTCTCCCCCGTCTTCTCGGAGGCCACCTGTAAAAACCGCCGGGTGTCCGCGTTCAGAATCAGCTCTTCGGGGAAGGAGAGTTCCTCCAGCAAGTGCGCTGACTGGGAAACTGCGCCCACGTCCAAATAAAAATGAGCGTCAGAGCTAAGTACCACGGGGACGCTGTACTTTTTGCAGCATTTGGCAATTTCCCGGCAGTTATAGCCGCTGCCTGGCCGAACCTTGAAGGAATTGGCGTTGATTTCCACAATTTTGCCTGTTTCTCCAAACCGCCGGATTACTTTATCATAATCAAAGGTATACCTGCCGTCTCCGCAGTGGCCGATTACATCCACCAAAGGGTTTTCGGCAATCTGCAGCCAGGCGTTGGTGTGCTCCTCCATGGTGCCGGGCTTACAGCAGGGCGGGTGGAAAGAAGCAATCACCCAGTCTAAGGGAGAGAGATCCTCCGAGGATAAATCCAAAGTGCCGTTATAATCCATGATGTTGGCCTCGCAGCCCTTTAACAAAATTATTCCGTTCAGTACCCGGGGCAGCACCTTCAGGTTTGCAAAGTGCCATTTGTGAGGGGCGTCCGGCATGTTGGGGCCGTGCTCTGTCATGCACAAAAACCGCAGCCCTTTTTCCCGGGCGGCCTCGGTATTCTCCCGGATTGTACTGTAAGCATGGCTGCAGGCCAAGGTATGGGTGTGGGTATCTGCTATAATATTCACCGGTGTTGTTACCGCCTTTCCTGTTTTGATATCAAACGGGGAGGTTGTCCCAGTCGCTGGAGGCGCCTTCAGGGATGTCCTCCTCCATACCTAAACGGCTGAGCAGCTCATAGGCCGCATTGTAGCCCATCTTTTTCTGACGGTGGTTCATGGCCGCTACTTCCAAGATAACCGCAAGGTTCCGCCCTGGCTTTACCGGGATGGTAAGGGATGGTATTTTAATGCCCAGAATATCGGTATAAACATCCTCCATGCCCATACGGTCATAAACTTTATCGGAATCCCACAGCTCCAGCTGGATCACCAGATCGATCTTTTCGGTGCTTTTAATGGAGCCCATACCGAACAGCCTTCTGGCATTGATGATGCCGATACCCCGCAGCTCCATAAAGTGACGGATGTTGTCTGGAGAGGTGCCTACCAGGGTTTTGGCAGAAACCCGGCGGATTTCCACAGCATCGTCGGCAATCAGCCGGTGGCCCCGTTTAATCAGCTCCATAGCGGTTTCGCTTTTGCCTACGCCGCTTTCCCCTAAAATCAGCATGCCCTCGCCATACACCTCCACCAATACGCCATGACGGGTAATGCGTGGGGCCAGCTCCACATTCAGCTCGGAAATCAGGGTGGAGGAAAAGGCTGAGGTTGCCTCATTCGTCCTTAAAATGGGTACGCCGTAAGTTTTGGCATGCCGGAACATGCAGTTGGGAATCTCAAGACCCCGGGTTACAATAATCACCGGCGGCTTATTGCGGAACAGCTCTTCCAGACAGGCGGCCATCTCTTCTTCCGAGAGCTTATCCAGATAACCAAACTCGCTTTTGCCCATAATCTGAATCCTTTGAGGGTCAAAAAAATCGAAAAATCCAACCATCTGCAGGCCAGGGCGGTTCACATCGGCACTGGCAATTAAGATATCCTCATAATTTTCCGGCAGATAGGCTTTTTCCAGGTTAAAGTCCTGGATTAGCTTAGTCAGCTTTACGGTAAAGGTACTGCTCATGGTATCCCTCCCAAAATCAGTTGCCCGCGGCGCCGGGAACAAAAAGGATGCGCGACGTCCCCCCTTTTTATAATAATGAAAAAGGGGATGCCGGGCGTTTCTTACGTCTATTATAACCCAGCGGGAAAAAGTTTTCAATCAAAATTTAAGGTGCGCAAAAAGGAATGATATTCTTCCGGAAAATTGAAAAATCGGCTGTTTACTTTTTTCAGGTAAAGTGATACAATAGAGCTGCGGCTAAAAAAGTCCCCCATCTGGGCGGGCCGGAAATAGAGTACGTAAAAGGAGACTGGAAAAATGAACAGCAAGCTGAAGGAATTACAGGTGGATTTTCTCTTCCAGGCAATTTTGAAGCTGGAAACGGTGGAGGAGTGCTACTCCTTTTTTGAGGACTTATGCACCGTGCCGGAGCTGCGGGCTCTTTCCCAGCGCCTGCAGGTAGCTAAAATGCTAAGTGAACATCGGGTTTACAGTGATATTGTGGAAAGCACCGGCGCCAGTACCGCTACGATCAGCCGGGTGAACCGTTCTCTCAATTATGGCAGCGACGGTTATAAAATTGTTTTTGAAAGG
>CATJLA010000191.1 GCA_949741215.1 uncultured Oscillospiraceae bacterium | reverse complement strand
CCCTAAGTTTTTGCATAATCTGCCTGTAAGCCTGCAGCAGTTCTTCCGCCTGCTTTTGACCTTGAGCGGAGGCGGCAAGACCTTGTGCTTTGGCAAGCAACCGCCTGCTTTGTTTTTGCAAATATGCTGTTTCATCCCCCTGTAAAGGGTGGCCCGAGGCACCGATGAGGCCTGTCCAGTGGGTATAAATGGGATTGTAAAGCGGTTTTCCTCCATAGCGCACTGCCATTACTGGGTAAACAAAACGCCCTGCCGCTACTGCAGATTCCTCCTCCGTATGGAAGCCTTCCTGATCTAAAAGTGCCCGAAGGTGCTCCTCTTTGGACATCGGTTGCAATAGAAAACGAAGCTCCGGATTTCTGCTCCAGGGGACGTCAGTGAGGATTTTGCCTATCAGATCTCCACCCATGCCTGCCAGAACGCACTCGTCCACACTGCTGGGAGAAAGGGCCTGCAAACCATCAGAAAGTACTGTTGTAATGCGGTTTTCTACCCCACACCGACGGATGGTTTCCTGCGCTTTTTGCAGCGGCTGCCGGTTGATATCACAGGCATAACCGCTGCTGATAACACCATCCAAGGCGAGAAGGGCAATCAAGTAGCCATGGTCGGTGCCGATATCCGCCACGCGACTGCCTGGGGTTACCATCTGATAAATCCGCCCTAAACGGGAATCCAATACAGGATGCCATGCCATCCCGATTTTCCCTCCTTCTCTTTTGTTTTAGCTTTTATCCTAACCAACAACCTTAAAATGGGCTGTTTTTTGCTCAATTTTGACCCCAAATGCCTCCATTTTTGCAAAAATCACCCTGTTTTCTTCAAAAATCAGCTCAGTTTTTTATTTCTTCTGCTTTTATTTTTATCCTGTGGTTATAATTATGCTCTCAAAAGGAGTTAAGTTGATCAATATAAAAAAGGCGAAATTTTATCCTTTCATCGCAAAATTCTCCAGAAAAGCTTACTGCCAGAGATGTCGAGTTCGAATAAAATCTATTTCATGGCATGGGACTGTCGGGATGCACTTACGTCCCAAAAGGCGAACTACTGCTTTGGTTATAGAAAAAACAAGAGGCTTTCTGCCATTTTATTGTAGATTTCCCCTACCCGCTGCGTTGTGGCACCCACAAGGTACTGACAAAGGAGGTAATCAGGTTGGCTGCCAGACTGGAGCATTTCTTTCTGATCGGTATAAATCTGTCATTCAGCCGCTCTGTTCCCAGCATGGCGCATATGGTATTAAGAATATTCCAAACTATTCTTCTCATAATTGCGTCTTCTTTCTTACTTAACCTTGTAAGTATTAGGGCCGCGGCGGTTTTGTTTCAGGCAATCTGCCCTCATTATAACGGTTGCTTTGCAATTTATCAATAACAATCTTGTGTTTTTCTCTTTTGTATGAAAAACAAGGCATGAAAACCGCAAAATTTGGAAGTCTCTCCAGCAACTACAGCTTTTAGGACGATCTGCTGGTGGGATGTTCCTGGCAGTGTGGAAAGTCTGCAAATTTGCAGAGGCTTGGCGACGTCCCTGAAAAAGGACAAAAAAATACCCTAGGGAAAACCCCAGGGTATTTTGTGTGCAAATTAATTAGCCGTTTCTCTTGGCAAAGCACTCGCTGCAGTATACAGGGCGATCACCATTGGGCTTGAAGGGAACCTTAGCTTCCTTCCCGCACTCAGCACACACAGCGGTGTACATTTCTCTTGCAGAATTGCTGTTAGCCTTACGAGCATCGCGGCAAGCTTTACATCTCTGGGGTTCGTTCACAAAGCCTCTCTGTGCGTAAAATTCCTGCTCACCAGCAGTAAATACGAACTCGGCTCCACATTCTTTGCATTTTAAGGTTTTGTCTGCGTACATAATCTAATACCTCGCTTAAAAAATTTGCCCTTGAGTTCTGGGAAAAGGCCTGCTTGTTAAAACGCAAGATTCGCTTTGCCGCAAAGCTAATGGGCATTATACTCAGCCCCCTCTCAGGAGCCGGTGACCTAAATGAATCGGAAAGAAATCGAATCTACAACCTGTTTAACTTTAGAAAAAAACTGTAGACAGAAATCTCTTTCGCCAAATGCTACCGCTACTATTCTGCCACTACCAAACGCAGCTTTCGTCTAATACGTTGCAGTGCATTATCTACCGATTTTACGGTGCTTTGAAGCTGCAGAGACATTTCTTCGTAGCTGTAGCCGCCGAGATAGAGCCGTAATGTATCCTTTTCAAAACCGGATAATATGGCCTCAAACCGGCGATACCTTTCATGAAAATCCTGTTGCTCAATCAGCCGGGAGATAGGATCCTCCCCTGGAACAGGGTCTTCCTCAGTAAGCGGAGCAAATGGCTGTTGCACCGAAAGAGCCTGGCTTTTTAACGCCGTCAAAATCCTCCGGGAAACGCACAGATAAGCAAAGGTGGAAAAAGATGCTCCCTTTTGAGGCGAATAATTCCGGATTGCGCTTAACAGGCCAATCAAACCCTCCTGCACCAAATCCTCATATTCTACTCTTCCACGGTATTTTCCTGCTATGCTTTTCACCAGCGGCAAATATTTTACAACCATTTCGGTGACTTCAGATTCTGTTGCCGGAGCATTTCCGAGCTGCTTTTGCTCTGTTAATTCCTTCGGACGCCCCATAAACTTCCTCACGATCTAATGCCGAAATCTCAAACCAGTTCCGCTTGTTTAACAGTGTAAACGATTATTTCCCGTTTGTCAAGGATTTTTTTCAAAGATATTAAAAATTTTCGCCGTTATTTTGGGGTAAAAGGGCTTTCTTTTTTTGTGACAATGTGATAAAATAAAATTGAATGTCTTTGTTTGTTAGAAATTATTCTAATCCTTGGCTTAGGAGGTGCTGTATGCCCAATTTCACCAGGCAGGCAATTAAGGCTTCCTTTATTAAGCTGCTGAACCAGCAGCCCCTGAATAAAATTACTGTTCGTTCTATTGTTGAGGACTGCGGAATTAATCGCAATTCCTTTTATTATCACTTTCAGGATATTCCCGCCCTGCTGCAGGAAATTGTTGTGGAAACCGCCGGGCAGTTGATTAGGAAATATCCGAAAATTGATTCTATCGAGGAATGTATTTTAGATGCGATTTGTTGTGCTGCGGAAAATAAGCGAGCAGTCTTACATATTTATCATTCTCTCAGCCGGGATATTTTCGAGGAATATTTGCTGCGGTTTTGCGATTATGTGACAAAAACCTACTTTGAAACAGTGTTGACCGGACAGCAGCTTTGCAAAGAGGATGCCGAACTTCTGGTTCGGTTTGCCAAGTTGGAGCTGTTTGGCGCCGCACTGGACTGGATACGCCAGGATATGCCGGAGGAATCCATGGAGGACGTGCGCCGGCTGCTTACCTTGTGTGACGGTCTCTCGGAGGAACTGATTGAACGCAGCAGGCACGGTGCCGAAGCCTGAAGAACTAGGGGCCTGCTCCCGTCGTGTAAACTATAGATACTGGGCGTATTGAGCGAGAAACTGCCGGTACTCCCCTTCCTCCGTAATCCAGATGATTGTGGGATACTCCCGAATGCCCAAGCGGTTGTATGCCTCCAGGCGGTGGTTGCCGTCATTCAGCTCGAACTCCCCTTCTGGCCTTAAAGGGTCTATCAGGTAGTGGACAATGAGGGGCGGCATATCCTCTCCGCGCTGGATTACCTCCTGAAGCTCCTGCACATGCTTCTCAAACCACTCCCTGTTGATTCTCCACCGCATGGTTTCCTCCGGCCCACAGTAGCGGGTAAACAGGGCAAGCGGCATGGTTACCGGCCCTAAAAAATAGCGGTCCAACAGCTTTAATCCGTCAGAAAATTCCCTGTTGTGGCCGTCGGATAAAAGATAGGCATGCACCCATTCCTCCAGCTGGCCCGCGGCGGCGTATGCTTTTGCGGACGTAAGTGTGCACTGATATTCCACTGCCAAAACCTCCTTCTTTGTGTAGACAATTTTTCTCACCGACTCGCAGGAAAGATAAAATTCCTCTGCAATCCTCTCTATGCTCACTCCGGCATCAAACCGGGCTTTTATGCTGCGGTTACGGTCGATCAGGTACTGCTTGTATCCGGAGGACTCCCCCCAGGTGCGCCGGGTTTCTTTGGCCGGGATGTAAACCAGCTCGCCGGATACATAGTTTTGAATCTGCCCGAGAAGCGCTTCGGGAAAAATATTTTTGCCGTTGACATATTTCATGGCGTCAGCTCCTTTCCTTTACACTATTGTACAGGAATGCTGCCCAATTAGATAGGGGGAGAAACGTCTATAGATGTTTTTTACCTGGGGCCTAAGGAGAACAAAACTGCGCGACGTCCCCGGAATTAGGCAAATAGGGGGCGGATGCCTGAAAATTATATAACTTGCTGCCCGTTGTCTGGTTTTCAGGCAACGGGAATTTTTTTGCCCATTTTTTTCCGTTCTCTCTTGGGCTATACTGAGGACCATGGAAATGATCTTAACAGAAAGGAGGCGCTTTTTTATGCGTTCTGTATGGTCTATGAAAACGGCAAAGATCGGGTGCATTGTGCTTTCCGCCGCACTGTGTGTGCTGGGAGTGCTGCTAATGGCAATTCCGGAGTTTTCCCTCTCGCTGCTGGGGATCATCGGCGGGGTACTGCTGATTCTGCTGGGGGCCGTGCGGCTGGTAGGCTACTTCTCAAAGGATTTGTACCGGCTGGCCTTCCAGTATGACCTGGCTTCCGGGATCCTGCTGGTGGTTCTTGGCATCATCATAGCCCTGCGCCCCGCCAGCCTGATGACCTTTCTGTGCATTGCACTGGGGTTTTTTATCCTGACAGACGGGCTGTTTAAGCTGCAAATCTCATTGGAGGCCCGTCGCTTTGGCGTAACCACATGGTGGGTGACGTTAGCGCTTGCCTTACTTGCAGCGGTTTGCGGGTTATCCCTGATGCTTCGGCCCGCAGAAGGCAGCCGGGTACTTATGGCCTTGCTGGGGCTTACCCTGTTATCTGAGGGGATTTTGGGCATCAGCACCATGGTTACGGCAGTTAAAATTATTAAGCATCAGCAACCGGACGTCATTGACGTCACCTGTTACAGAGAAAGAGAGGACTGAGAGATTGTGGAATTTTCAAAAGCGGTGGTAAAATACCGGGTGCCTGTTCTGATTGCGGCACTGATCCTGATGGTTCCCGCTGTGCTGGGGATGGCAGGAACCCGGATCAACTACGATATGCTGGATTACCTCCCTGCCGACATGGATACGGTAACCGGACAGAATGAGCTGCTGGAGGACTTCGGCAAAGGGGCGTTCTCCCTGGTAATTGTGGAGGACATGAGCCGCCAGGATGTGGCCGCCCTTTGCGAACAATTTGAACAGGTGGAGCATGTGGAAACAGTTTTGTGGTACTCCACCCTGGCAGACCTTTCCATCCCTATGGAGCTGCTGCCGGATAAGCTTTACAATGAGTTTAACACTGACCACTCCACCATGCTGGCCGTGTTTTTTGACAGCGCTACCTCCGCCGACGTTACCATGGACGCTATCCGGGAGATACGAGCCATTACGGGAAAGCAGTGCTTCGTTTCGGGAATGTCCGCCCTGGTAACAGACTTAAAAGACCTGTGTGAGGCTGAAGAACCCATTTATGTCGGGCTGGCAGTAGCTTTTGCCTGCCTCGCCATGCTGATTTTACTGGACGGCTGGCTGGTACCCTTTGTGTTCCTGCTTTCCATCGGTATGATGATTTTGCTGAATTTAGGCAGCAACTACTTTTTCGGAGAGATCTCCTATATTACCAAAGCGCTTTCTGCCGTACTGCAGCTGGCGGTACTATGGATTACTCCATCTTTCTGTGGCACAGCTACAACGAGCAGCGCAGCCTGCTGGGAGACCCGAAAGAGGCTATGGCCCATGCAATCCATGAGACCTTAACCAGCGTAGTGGGCAGTTCTATTACGACGGTAGCGGGCTTTGCGGCCTTGTGCTTTATGACCTTTACCCTGGGCCGTGATTTGGGCCTGGTGATGGCGAAGGGTGTTGTCTTCGGAGTAATTGGCTGTGTTACGGTGCTTCCGTCCCTGATACTGGTTTTTGATAAGCCTCTGCAAAAAACAAAGCACAAAGCTTTGCTTCCAGACGTAACCAGGCCGGCAAGCTGGGTGGTAAAGCGGTTTCCCATCTTCCTGGCAGTGTTTGCGGTATTGATCGGTCCTGCTCTGTACGGCTACAACAAAACCAACAAAGAGGTTTACTACGATATGGGCCAATGCCTGCCGGAAGAAATGGAGTATGTAATTGCCAACTCCAAGCTCTCGGAGGAATTTAACATCGCCTCTACCCACATGGTTTTGGTGGATGCCGACCTGCCCGCTAAAGAAGTCCGTTCCATGATTGAGGAAATGGAGCAGGTAGACGGCATTAAGTATGTACTGGGAATGGAATCGGTATTAGGCTCCCTGGTGCCGGAGGAGCTGCTGCCGGAAAAGCTCACCAGCATCCTGGAAAGTGATAAGTGGGAGCTGCTGCTGATCAACTCGGAGTACCGGGTGGCCAGCGACCAGGTAAACGACCAGATCGACAGCTTAAATCAGATCCTAAAAGCCTATGATCCCGGCGGGCTGCTGATCGGAGAAGCCCCCTGCATGAAGGACATGATTGAGACGACCGACAGGGACTTCCAGGTAGTAAACGCCGTTTCCATCATCGCTATTTTTGTGATTATCGCTATTGTGGAAAAGAGTTTATCCCTCCCCTTTATCCTGATTTCGGTAATCGAACTGGCTATTTTTATCAACCTGGGGCTGCCCCACTACTTAGGCCAGTCGCTGCCCTTTATCGCACCGATCTGTATCAGCACCATTCAGCTGGGCGCTACGGTGGACTACGCCATTCTGATGACCACCCGTTATAAAACCGAGCGTATCCAAGGGAACGACAAGCAGCATAGTATTACCATCGCTTTAGCAACCTCTATCCCCTCTATCCTCGTCTCCGGCATGGGGCTGTTTGCTGCAACGTTTGGGGTTGCCGTGTACTCAGATATTGACATTATCAGCTCTATGTGTATGCTGATGGCCAGAGGCGCTTTGGTAAGTATGTTCCTGGTTATCTTTATTCTGCCCGCACTGCTGATGCTCTGCGACAAACTGGTTTGTGTAACAACTTTTGATATGAGAAAAGTACGGAGGTAGATTGCTATGAATATGAAT
>CATJLA010000190.1 GCA_949741215.1 uncultured Oscillospiraceae bacterium | reverse complement strand
TATAAAGTGCGGCGGGCTTGTTTTGTGCGCTTACGTCCTAAAACGTTACTTTGCAAGGGAAATGGACTTGATTACCTGATCGTCCAGAGGGCGGTCGGTGTGGTCGGTAGGGGTGGCGGCGATTTCGTCTACAACGTCCATGCCTTCTACTACTTTGCCGAAGGCGGCGTAGCTGCCGTCAAGATGGGGGGCATCCTGGTGCATGATGAAAAACTGGGAGCCTGCGGAATCCGGCATGGCGGAGCGGGCCATGGAGATGACGCCTCGGGTATGTTTCAGATCGTTTTGAGCAAAACCGTTGCGGGCGAACTCCCCTTTGATGGTGTAGCCGGGGCCGCCCATACCGGTGCCCTCCGGACAGCCGCCCTGAATCATAAAACCCTCAATTACGCGGTGGAAAATAAGACCGTCGTAAAACCCTTTGTAGACTAAATCCTCGAAATTTTTTACCGTTTCGGGAGCTTTTTCGGGGTACAGCTCCAGCTTGATTTGTTTGCCGTTTTCCATTTCAATTACTACCATTTGTGCTCTCTCCTTTGTTTTTTGGACGTTTGTGCTGCTATATGCAATGTGCTTTACAGTATAGCATTTTTTGGGGGGGATTGCAACCGGGATCCATGCTCGGTTTTACTGCTTTGCAGGCTTTGATTTAGATGGGAGCAAAAGTTATGGCGCATAGCGACGTCCTTTGGAAAAAGCTGTTCGCATTGTTCGGATGGGAGCGGGTAGGATGAAGCTGAAGAAAGGAGGGAGGGCATATGGGGGCTCAGGAGATTAACCGGGCGGTAAAGCAGCTGGTGAGAGGTGTGCTGGAGGACCAGAGTTTGACCGATTTGTTTTATGGTACGGTGACAGCGGGGGGCGTTCGGCTGGATGATAAGCCTTTGGAGATTGACTGGGAGCTGCTGGATTTGCCGGAGCATCTAAAGGAGTACCAGGTGAAGGTTTCGGGCGAGATGAGGCCGGAGGATGACGTTGTTATGGTGGAAGCGGTGGATGGCGAAGGGCGCGGGGTGCAGGTACAGAGAATTGTGCTGAACAAGGCGCTGCTGACGGTTTGGTATGAGAAGCTTTTGCCTGGGGACCGGGTGATTGTTGTACGCAAGCAGGGCGGCCAGCGATATGCAGTAATTGATAAATTGCAGAGGGAGGGGTAGAAAGTGAGTGTGCTGAAGACGTATCAGAATCCGAAAGGACATCCCAGCTCGGTGACGTGGGTGCTGGACCCGGAGCAGCGACGTCTTTGCAGGAAGCAGGACGGGAAGGATGCTATGCAGCAGGCGATTTGGCTGGCGCTTTCAGTGGAACGGTTTGCTCATGAGATTTATTCCCGGGATTATGGGGCCCAGCTGGAGGAGCTGCTGGGGAAGCCAAGGAGTTATTTGGAGGGGGATATTCGCAGGAGAATTGAGGAAACGCTGCTGCAGGACGACCGGATTGAGGAAGTGGGAGAGATCAATTTGGAATTTGACCGGGAGGGCGTGGAGCTGCGGTTTTTGGTAAAGACCATTTATGGGGAGCTGGAAGGAAAAAGGAGGCTGGAATATGGCGGAAGCTTATGGATATGAGGCGCTGCGCAAGGAAATGCTGGCCATGGTGCCGGAACAGTTGGACAAGCGGGAGGGCTCGGTAATTGATACGACGGTTTCTCCGGTGGCGTATGAAATTGCAAGGCAGCTTTGGATGATTGGAGAGCTGTTTGGGCTGCTGTTTGCAGATACCTCTCAGGGAGAGTGGCTGGACCGGGTGGTGTATGACTTTGGGTTGGAGCGGCAGCGGGCGACTCAGGCGGTGCGGAAGATTCGGGTATTTGACCAGGAGGGCGGACCGATGCAGTTACGTCTGGGAGACAGATTTGCGAAGGAAGGGCTGGTTTTCTCGGTAATTGATGGGGATGAGCAGCCTGGGAGTTATTTGGTGCGGTGCCAGCAGGCGGGGACTGAGGGCAACGAGCAGGAGGGCGTGCTGCTGCCGGTGGATCATCTGGTGGGGTTGGGGTACGCCACTTTGGAGGCGGAGCCGGTGTACCCTGCTCAGCCGGAGGAAACAGATGACCAGCTGCGGGAGCGGTTTTACCGCCATGTACGCCGGGCGGCTTTTGGGGGAAATATTGCTCAGTATGAGCAGCAGGCTCTTTCTATTGAGGGAATTGGGCGGGTGAAGGTGTTTTCCGCGCCATTGCTGGGGCCCGGGCAGGTTGGCTTAATGGTAGGGGATGAGGCCGGAAAGCCGGTTTCTGGGGAGATGATTGAGAAGGTTCAGGAATTTTTTGGAGAGGAAGGCAAAGGGGTTGCGCCGATTGGGCATAGGGTTACGGTGAAGACTCCGGCGCTGCATGAGATTGCGGTACAGGTGAGCCTGCAGCTGAAGGACGGTGTGCAGCTGAAAGAGGTGCAGAACGGTTTGCGACAGGCGGCACAGGTGTTTTTTGATCAGGAGGGGTTTGAGGAGAGTATGGTATACCGTGCGAAGCTGCAGGCCAGCTTGCTGAATGCGGAGCCGCGGGTGTTGGATATTCCATCCCTGACGCTGAATGGGGCGGAGGGAAATTTGGAGCTGGATAAGAGCTTTGACGGGTATGAGATTCCGAAGCTTTCTAATATTACTTTTGTGTTGGTTTAATCGAATCCCAAGTTCCCTTTGGAGAGAGCTTTAGCTTGGCAGGAGGCTATATTTTTTACCAATCGCCGTGCAAAGTACTATGGGTGTTTCCGGCTGCATCAGAAATGTTGGTAATCGGGATGTGGTAATTTAAGGGATTTCCCGAAAGAGCAAGACAATAAAGCGGCAGTGACGTCCAAAAAAGGAAAGGATGTGGATAGGCGGGTGACGATGTTTTATGAGGAACAGCCGAAGTACAGAGAGAGAATGCCGGAGTGTTACCGGGATGTTCTGGAGATAAAAGGACTGGAACAGGCGATTATGCCTCAGCTGGAAAAAATGTACCGCAAGGTGAAGGAGCAGACGGACGACAGGCTGGTGGCCTCCGCAGGAGCAGAGGGGATTGCCAGGTGGGAACGGATTTTGGAGCTGCAGCCTACCGCCTGGGATACGTTGGCCCAGAGGCGGGCCCGGGCTATGGCAAGGCTTTCCGGTACGGCTCAGATGAATTTGGAGCAGTTTCGTCAATGGGTGAGGACGAGGCTGAAAACCGATATTTGGGTGGAGGTGGACCGGTACATCCTCTCGGTAACCTATAGAGGGACTTTGACGCCGGAGCTGCTTGCCGAGTTCCGGCAGGAGGCTATGGAGAAAATTCCCGCTAATTTGGCCTTGTTTATTGATTATAAATGGGAGACTTATCAGGATGAGCAGGCGCATTTTCAGTATTATGGAGATCAGCAGGAGATTAGTTATATGAGCCTGAAAATGGGAGATCTGAAGCAGGGCGAGAAGTTGATTTCGGGCAGTTTGTCTGCAATGGAAACGAGAATGATGAGGAAAAGGAGAGAGATCTGCGATGTATGAGACAAGCAACTTGGGGTTTAAGGTGCCGGAATATCACGACCCGGTGGACAACCCTTTTTATTATAAGGAAAGCTTGGAAAAGCTGGACCAGCTGCTGCCGAAAAAAGCCGATTTGAACGATGCCGGCAAGGTGTTGGAAAGCCAGCTGGATATTGATTGGTCCCAGGTGGATGAAAGCTGCTTTTTTCAGCTGGGGATTTTGCTGCGGGAGCGGAAGGCGGCGGGGAAGCCTGTGCTGAAAAACCGGGGACGCTATTTGGACCCTTTGAAGGTGAGCAATGGAGTTGCCATTGAGAAGGGCAGCTTCAGCGATGGGAAGATTTTGGCGTAAGTGCGGCACTGGCCGGCGAGGAGACGTCAAAAAGCTTGAAAAAGAGACAGAAATGAAGGAGGCTTTTGTTATGGGAAGATTACCGGATGTTACCAAGGGCGATACTGACAGATGCGGGTGTCATTTTAGGTTTAGCCCGACTCCAACAGCGGCTGGGCAGACGATTACCATTGACTTTAGTGTATATGATACCACCTACTGGGTTTGTACCCGCAAGGGGTTCGGCATGCTTTCCTACGCCATTAACGGCGGGGATTTTGTAAACCTTTGGAGCGCCTACGATGCAAGCTATGAGCTGGAGCAGAACCGTCGTCACAGAACGACCTTTACAATTCCGGCGGATGCGGTGACGCTGGAGTTTAAGGGTACTTGGTCGGCTTATTTGGATCATGAGAATGAGAATCTGGCAAAATCTGAGGGGACAAACTATTATGGGCCTTATTACTTTAATAATCCGCCAACGATTAGCGGAGAGGACGGGAATTTGGGGATACACAATCTGGCGTTTGGCATTCCTTACCAGGTAAATGATTTGGATGCCGGGGATACCCTTACGGTGACGGAAACGCTGAACGGCAAGCAGCTGCGGCAGATCCGTTCCGCCCAGAGAGGGGAGAAGTATCAGGTTACCATTTCCAATGCCATGCTGACAGCGCTGCCGATGAATCAGGAGATTCCGGTGGAAATTACGGTAAGCGACAGCAAGGATCAGGCGGTGCGCAGTTATGTCTTTAAGAAAACCGCTAACCCGGAGCCTTATATGGAATACAGTATCCGGCCGGTGGAGACGGAGGGGATGGCTAAGCGGATTGTGGCGTATCAGCAGACGGAGGAAAGCGAGAATTATCTGGTTTCGGTTTATGCGTGCAACAACGCTTTTGACCAGCATCCTGTGTGGGAGGAGTTTAGTGATCAGTATCACCGGGGGATTGGGTACCGGTTTCAGAATCGGGAGAAAGCGGCGGAGAAGTGGGGAATTTCGGTACGGTTTATTAACTCTAAGCTTTCGACGACGGATTCAATCAGTATTTCCGGGGTGGCGTTTGCTGTGGATGTGCCTTTGGCGGGTGGAAAGGCGATTTAGCGTCCGCGGGGGCTCTGAAAAAGAACCTTTATTGGAGCCAAGCCTGTTTTTGTACAGCTGCAATGATCGAGCCGCTGCAAAAAGAAAGGACGCCGCAGAACAAGAAAATTCCGCGACGTCCTTTTTATGGATTGCTGGGGCTTTTGGGGAAGCTTCTCAGATAGATCACGTTTCTGTCCGGGTCGTAAAAGCTCATATTGACGGCGCCCCAGGGGCGTTGGGTGGGTTTTTCAAGAATTTCTGCCCCAAGCTGACGAACCTTTTGGCAGGCCGCTTCTATATTATCCACGGTGAAGGCAAGGCAGATGTTTTGATTCAAATTGTTTTTTACGCTGCCGTCATTATAAATGGTAAGCATGGTTTCTTCAGAGAGAATGGTTTGGTGGACGGGATCGCTGCTGTTGTTCTCTGTTTCCAGCAGCTGTTTGTAAAAGGAGGCAAGGCGGGGAACATCGTTGGTGCACAAGCTGACTTCTCCGATTTTCATGGCGATTCTCCTTTTTTACTGGTTGGGTGCACCCTCTACTCTGTCCCCAAAGTAGGGGGCGCCGGGAATTTCGATGGCGCCGCAGGTTTTGCGGTAGAACTCCTTAGGGCCGACCTGGCCGATGACCGCGTAGGCGTATCCGGCCTCCCGCATGGCATCCAGACAGCAAAGCAGCAGTGCTGTCCCAACGCCGGCACCGCGCAGAGATTCATCCACCCCCATGGGGCCGAACATGCCTTTGCGGGTAGCGTTATAGCAGGCGAAGCCTACCACCTTTTTATCCTTTACCGCAAGATAGCAGGAGGTGGGGTAGGACATCATGGCGGTTTCGCACTGGTCCGCCCAAAAGGGGCCAAAGTGCTGCTGCACCCAGTCTAAAGCCAGGTGGCGGTCCCGGGTCATACCGCGGAACACCAGGATTCCGTGTTCTGCGGCGCGGGCTACGGCGGATTCCTTAGTGGGGCAGGACGGGCTGTAGAGGTTGACCAGCATATCCGGCATAAAACAACACTCCTCTTTAATTGAAAGACAGGCGGAACATTGAGATGCTCCGCCTGCTGTATTTGTATTGCGATGCCTGAGATGATGAGGATGCGCGACGTCCCCGAAAATTAACGGGCTTTGGTGCGTACCTCCTCACAGACCATAGCGAGGAACTCCTCCACCGGCATAGTGCCCTTATCGCCCTCCTTGCGGGAACGGACGGATACCTGGCCGGCTTCCACTTCTTTATCGCCAATAACCAGCATATAGGGGATTTTTTGCAGCTGAGCCTCCCGGATTTTGTAGCCGATCTTCTCCTGACGCTGGTCGATGGTGCAGCGCAGGCCGGCGGCCTGCAGCTTTGTCAGGACGTCCTGGGCGTATTCGTTCTGCCGGTCAACGATAGGCAGAATGCGGATTTGCTCGGGAGAGAGCCATAACGGGAAAGCCCCCGCAAAATGCTCAGTGATTACGCCGATAAAGCGCTCGATAGAGCCCAGAACCACCCGATGAATCATAACGGGACGGTGCTTTTGGCCGTCGTCACCAACATATTCCAGCTCAAAGCGCTCGGGGAGCTGGCTGTCCAGCTGGATGGTGCCGCACTGCCAGGTCCGGCCCAGGCAGTCGGCAAGGTGGAAGTCCAGCTTGGGACCATAGAAGGCTCCGTCCCCCTCATTAATTATAAAATCCTTTCCCATATCGGTGATGGCCGCTTTCAGGATATCCTGGTTCCGCTCCCATTCCTCCACAGTGCCGATATGGTCCTCCGGCATGGTGGAAAGTTCAATGGTGTAGCTCAGGCCAAAGGTGGAGTAAACCTCGTCAAAAAGACGGACAGTTTCCTGAATGACTTCCTGCATCTGATCCCGCGTCATAAAGACATGGGCGTCGTCCTGGTTAAAGCAGCGCACCCGGAAAAGGCCGTGAAGGGTACCGGAAAGCTCATGACGGTGAACCAGGCCGATTTCCCCCACCCGCAGGGGCAGTTCCTTGTAGGAATGAGGCTCGCTGGCGTAAACCAGCATACCGCCGGGGCAGTTCATGGGCTTCACAGCAAAGTCCACCTCGTCAATAACGGTGGTATACATGTTATTCTTGTAGTGATCCCAGTGGCCGCTGCGCTCCCAGAGCTGACGGTTGAGCATGATGGGGGTGGAGATCTCCACGTAGCCGTACTTTTTGTGCACCTGCCGCCAGTAGTCGATGAGGGTGTTTTTCAGCACCATGCCCTTGGGCAGGAAGAAGGGGAAGCCGGGTCCCTCGTCCCGGAGCATAAATAGCCCCAGCTCCTTACCCAGCCGCCGGTGGTCCCGCTTCTTGGCCTCCTCGATCTTAGCCAGATACTC
>CATJLA010000189.1 GCA_949741215.1 uncultured Oscillospiraceae bacterium | reverse complement strand
TGCCTGCGGCTTGTCGGCTAAAGCCTCCATTTTGCCTACAGGGCAAAACCGCCGCTTGGGGGCTTTGTGAAGCACAAAAGAGCAGGAACTTGCCTTTACCAAGGCCTTTGCACCACAAAGCTCCGCGACGTCCCCCTGAAAAAGAACGCCGCAGAGCCAACGAAAAGCACTTATTTACATGCAGCCAAAACATAATTGGTAAAATAGGGGTACGGCGCAAACTGAGAGGTATCCGCTGTAATTACCGTAACCAGCTCCAGCTCCGGCACCACAAAAATAAACTGGCCAAAGGCACCCATGGCAAAAAAGGTGTCGTATCCGCCAAAAGGACGAATCCACCACTGGAAGCCATACGAGCCTCCGTCACCATACCGCTGTTCCTGTATTGTAACAGATTGCTCCACCCACTGGGCGGGCACAACCTGCTCTCCGGCCCATACTCCATTCAGACGATACAGCTCTCCGAACTTTGCCGCATCCCGGGCAGTCATCTCAATGCCGTTGCCCCCGTCCAAAATGCCCTGGGGATCTGCCCGCCAGCGCACACTTTCCATCCCCAAGGGCGCAAACAGATGCTCTTTGGCATATTCCATTAAATCGCCGCCCACAGCCTGCTCCAAAACAGCAGCCAGCAAATGCGTTCCCCCGGTAGTATAATTAAAAACCGTGCCGGGCGTGTATAAAAGCGGCTTGGCAAGCACATATTCCACCCAGTTTTCCGCCTGGTTCATCTCAAAAAAGGAGATCCCGTTCTGTGTCCACTCGTGCCACTCCAGCCCGGACTTATGGCAAAGCAGGTTCCGGATGGTAATCTCTCCCTTAGGGTCCCCCTCCAGCTGGGGGAAATACCGGCTAATAGGGGTATCAATGCTTTCGATCAGCCCCTCTTCCAACGCAATGCCCACCAAAGCGCTGGTAAAGCTTTTGGAGCAGGACTGCAGGGTAAAGGTGCTGTCCTTATCAAAGCCCTCCTGATAGTACTCATCCACCAGCACGCCGTTTTTTATGGTAACCACCGCTTTAATGGGGGCGCCGGGCAATGCCTGATGCATTGCCTCCAGCACAGCCGGTTCCATGTTATGGTTTTCAGGCAGATCTGTTTCCCAGTCAAAGGGTTCCGGTTCCGGCTCGGGTTCTGAGGAGCCGGAGCTCTCCAAAATTGCGGAAGATTCCGGCTGGCTTTCCGTCCCTTCTGTTTGGGACGAAGGGGAAGCACTGCTGCTTTCTGCCCCGCCGGAGGACGAAACCTCCCCCGATGTGCCGGAAGACAATGAGGCAGTACCGTCACAGCCGGTAAAGGAAGCCGGTACGCCAAACGCCAATACGGCGCTGAGAAACAGAACAAATAGCTTTTTCATAAACATCCTCCCTTTTGCTTTTTACTTCAAAATGTTTCACGTGAAACAATTGTTCTTTTTATGGCAAAAAGTAAGCGCCAAAAGCCCTCTCCAATAGCTTTTCAGGAAATATAGAAAATTGGGGGGTGTCTATCTGATTGTAACTCTTATCCTTGTTAAATTCAAGTCAAATCTTGCGCTATCGTCTTTTTTCGATACAAGCCCACCGTAAGCCTTTGGAATTACATTGACCCTGTACCGTCTTTCCGCTATAATTAAAGTATGATTTATAGACATGGAGGCGCGGATATCCAAGCCGGAGGCACTGCAAATTCTCTAACCGTTGTGTAGTTGTTGATCCGCCTTGGATTATTTTGACCGGAAGCGCTTAAATATGCTGTAAGCGAGGTGATTTTATGTGGCAGACGCCTGCCTATACAAAAAAACGATTTGAACGCGCCGGCAAAGAAATTATCTGTTCGGATTTAGAGGTTGGAAAACGGATTGAGGCTACCGAAATCATTAACAATTGGAGAGCCTCCCATGCTTTTCCCATGCGTCAGATAGCACTTTGCCTGGAAAAAAATGTGATCGGGCCGGAAATGATCCTCGTCCAACGGTTGAAGAGATTGGATTCCATTATTGCGAAGTTAAAGCGATATCCCACCATGAACCTGTGCAGAATGCAGGATTTAGGCGGCTGCCGGATCATTGTACCGGACATCCCCCGGCTTTATGAGGTGGTTGCAAAAATAGAGGCCAGTCTGCCATACCGTCAGGTGGGGCACACAGATTATATCAAATCCCCAAAAGAATCGGGGTACCGGGGGGTTCATCTGATTTATCAGTACACCGCCTCTGACGATGACCCTTACAAGGGGATGTTCATTGAGATACAGGTGAGAACCAGACTGGAGCACACATGGGCAACCGCAGTGGAAACACTGGGGGCATTTACAAATAATCCCTTAAAGGCAGGAGGGGGCTCTGCAGCTGTTTTGCGCTTTTTGGCGCTGTCGTCCGCCATGTTTGCTATGGAAGAAAACACGCCGCAGGTTCCGGGGACGGGACTGACCCCCGGTGAAACTTTGTCCGAGCTAAGGGCCTGCAATAAAAAGGAGCATATTCTGGACCGGCTGCTGGCTATTGAGCAAACTGTGGCAAGATGGGAAAACGCAAAAGAATCCCAAGATGGCTTCTATGTTTTGGAATTAAATTATAGAATTCATTCCGTAACAGTTACGCATTTCTCCTGCGAGGAGCTGGAGCAGGCCATTGGGAAATATGCGGAACTGGAGCTGCAGAATGAACTGAGCGACCAGCCTATAGATGTGGATGCGGTTCTTGTATCCGCCGAAACCTTTGCGTCACTTAGAGACGCTTACCCAAATTACTTCTCTGATATTAGGGATTTTACCCAAAAGATTAAAAAAATGCTTCACATGGTGGAGGCCGAAACGCATACAATAGACCGCTCAAGTCAACCAAGCCTGCTTATGTGCAACTTTACCTTCCTAACCTTAAAAACAGAGTATGCTATGTTTGCTCCGGCGGCAGCGGAAGCCGAGCGTGTCTTTTCCACGTCCCCCGCCATGTGCGCCGTGGGCTGCCGCAAAGCGTTGGAACTGGCGGTAAAGTGGGTATATGCTGCCGACAACACAATGCAGATGCCCTATAAGGACAACCTCCAGTCCCTCATACACGAACCGTCCTTCCGTTTTGCGTTGGACTCTAAAACATGGGAAAAGCTGCCTTTTATCATCAAGCTGGGGAATCTGGCGGTACATACCGAACGCAGCATCTCCGCCGACGATGCGCTTATCTCTCTGCGCAGCCTGTTTGAATTTTTGCAGTGGGTTGAATACTGCTACGGCAGCGATTATAAGGAACGCGCCTTTGATGAAAAGCTGATTCCCTCTGAAAAAGCGGTTATCGACGTCAAAAAGGCAAAAGAGCAGGAGAGCCTCCTGGAAGAAAAGAATGCCGAGATCGAGGCTCTATGCAAACAAATTCAGGAGATGTCCGCGCAGTATACAGCGAAAAAGGGGCAGAATCAGCAGCTTCGCACTTTTACTGCCGAAAGCCTCTCGGAATTTGAAACCCGCAAACATTATATCGACATCGACATGAAATGGATGGGCTGGCGGTTTGACGGCAAGGATGCCGATGTGTGGGAGGAATACCCTGTAGACGGAATGGCGGGTGTGACAGGCCAGACAGGATATGCGGACTATGTGCTCTTTGGCAGAGACGGCCTGCCCCTGGCGGTGGTGGAGGCCAAGCGTTCCTGCAAGGACCCAAATACCGGGCGCAGGCAGGCAATGCTGTACGCCGATTGTCTGGAGCGAAAATTTGGCCGCCGGCCTATGATGTTTACCACCAACGGCTTTGAAACCTATTTTTGGGACGATCAGTCCGGCCCGCAGCGGGCAGTTAGCGGGATCTTCAGCAAGGCCGATCTGCAAAAGCTCATGAACCGCCGGGCAGAACGGCTTGAGCTGCTGTCTGTCCCTATTGATGATGCCATCACGGACCGTTATTATCAGAAGGAGGCTATCCGGGCGGTGTGCGAGAGGATTGAGCAGGGCTTTCGAAAGCATCTGCTGGTTATGGCCACCGGTACCGGAAAAACCCGAACAGCCTCCAGCCTGGCGGATGTGCTCAGCCGCGGAAAGCATGTCACCAATATTTTGTTCCTGGCCGACCGTATCTCTTTGGTGAAACAGGCCCGGGACAACTTTAGAAACTATCTTCCCGATATGTCCCTGTGCAATCTCTGCACCAATAAGGACGACCGCAGTGCCCGTATTGTGTTCTCCACTTATCCTACGATGCTCAACGCCATTGACAATGCCACAGCAAAGGACGGCCAGCAGCTGTTTACTCCGGCGCATTTTGATTTGATCATTATTGACGAGAGCCATCGCAGCATCTTTAAAAAATACCGGGCTATTTTTGAGTACTTTGACGCCATTCTGGTAGGCCTTACTGCAACACCAAAAACAGACGTGGACCGCAATACCTATGACTTTTTTGAAATGGAGCACGGCGTTCCTACCTATGCCTACGACTACGAAACGGCAGTAGGCCAAGATCATGTGCTGGTGCCCTACTACAACTATGAGGTCAAACTGAAATTTTTGGAGGAGGGCATCAACTACAATGACCTGTCGGCGGAGGATAGGGAGCGGTATGAGGAGGACTTTGTTGAGGACGGCCTGATACCGGATCAGATTCCGTCTGCCAAAATGAATAAGTTCGTCTTTAACGAAACGACTGTTGACACGGTGCTGCAGGATCTGATGGAGCGCGGCGTCCGCGTAGCAGGCGGAGACCGCCTTGGAAAAACAATCATCTTTGCCCAGAATAAGCGTCACGCCGAATTTATTCTGGAGCGGTTCAACAAGCTGTATCCTCAGCACAAGGGCATCTTTGCCCAGCGGGTTATCTGTGACGACGCCTATGCCCAAACCGTAATTGAGGATTTCAAAATCCCCAGCAAGCCTCCATACATTGTTGTCTCCGTGGATATGATGGATACCGGCATTGACGTACCGGAGTGTGTAAATCTGGTGTTTTTCAAAAAGGTGCTCTCTAAAACGAAGTTCTGGCAGATGATTGGTAGGGGCACCCGGCTGTGCAAGGGGCTAAACTGCACGGATCAACTGGAGGGCGAATACCCCGATAAGCGGCGTTTTTTAATTTTTGATTACTGTGGAAATTTTGAATACTTCCGGGCCCATAAGGAGGGGTTTGAAGCCAAAGAAACAAAGTCTCTTTCGGAAAATATTTTCGGAAAAAGGGTCAAGCTGGCTGTACTTTTGCAGGAGAGCGCCTATATTGGGGACGAGTTCCAAACATGGCGTACCCAGCTGGCAGATACCTGCCATAGGCAGGTTACGGCGTTAAATCAGGAGCTGATTTCCGTACGGATGTGCCGGCGCTACGTGGAAAAATACAAGGAGCGTTCTGCTTTCCAGCATATCGGTGAAGGTGACAAAAGCGAGCTGCTGCAACACATTGCGCCGCTGATACAGATGGAGGAGACCGATGAATTTGCAAAACGCTTTGATAATTTGATGTATGGGCTAATGCTGGCAAGCATGGAGCAGATGCCCTCCTTCAAATATGCGAAAAAGCAGCTCTGTGACATAGCGTCACTGCTGGAACGCAAGGTAAGTATTCCGCAGGTTCAAAGAAAGCTGCCTGTCATTCAAAGCATCAAAACAGAGGCTTTTTGGGATGCAGATGACATTTTGCTCTTTGAAAAGGTACGCACAGAGCTGCGGGATCTTATTCAATTTATAAGCGAATCTGCCTCTCAAAAGCAAATTTTTACAAAGCTGACGGATTTTGTTGTTGCACAAAAAGAAGGCGAGCCTCTGGAGGCAGCTTATGACTTTGAGGATTACCGCACAAAAGTCAATCGCTACATCAATGAACATGGCGACACACTGGCAATCTATAAGCTGACGCACAACATCCCGCTGCTTTCCGGCGATTATCAGGAGCTGTCTCGTGTGTTGACCAGCGAGCTGGGCAGTCAAAAGGACTACCTGCGGGAATTTGGGGATACCCCCTTTGGGCTGTTGGTTCGCAAAATTGCCAAGCTGGATTACGAAGCGGCGATGAAAGCATTCTCTGCCTTTATCAACGATCAATCCTTAAATCAAAAGCAGATTGCTTTCGTACACAAAATCGTCAACCATATTGTGCAGAACGGGTATATGGAGAGCGTTGCGCTTTTAACAAAACCGCCCTTTGACAAGCCACTGAGCTTCACAAAACTCTTTGACAAAAAAACCCAGGCGGCACTGATGAAAACCATCAATCAAATTAAAGAAAACGCAGTAACGGTTGTAGCGTAGATGATACCGCCCCGGCACAAACCGTCTTTTTCGGCGTTTTTGCACCTGGCGGCTGTAAACTGCCAATAAGCTCAAACCCGCAGGCCATATGCCCTGCGGGTTTGCCCTTTGCCGCCGGATAAAGGGGAGCAAACACCTTCCCCTGTTTGGCCCGTAAAAGAAAAATAAGCGATTACAGCAAAAAATACTGAAATCGCTTAAAATTGGCCGGATTGTTAAGGATAGGGCTTGCCCAGTAAGTATAGCAATCAGGCATCTATTCCAATTACATATATAGGAACTTGTATTGCGCTTTTGAAATAGGGGAGGTATTTCTCAACTTTTTCAAAATTAAGAGACCCATCCCAATTATGTCCATATTGTGTACTCAAAAATTTTTGCATGGCTTTTGTTGTGGTGATGTAAACACCAAAATCAATAAGATTCAAATTTGAATAAGATGCCATCTGGAATTTTAACAGGTCTGTTCCCAGAAATGACGCATGTCCAAACTGAACCTCAACAGCGATTCGTCCTTTTTGAAAGTCAAATTTGCTGTATGCTTTCATATCCGGAGACACGCGTGGTTGGCCTTCCCAGCCTTTTTCCAAAAACAGATCACTGAGGATTTTATTAAACTCTCTCCGATTTAGTTTAGATAAGTCGCCACATGCTGTATATAAAATTTGTTCAATCTCCGATTTTTGGGCAAGACGACTGTTGAAAAGCTCTTCTGAAAAACGGAAAGAATACTTTTTAAGGCGTACAGCCATACCACCTATCACCTCTAATCCTGTAATAGGTAAAGTATACCATAATAAGACAAAAAATGCCAGAGGTAAAGCACAATAAAAACGGGTAAGCCCTATCAGAACTTACCCGTGGTCGGAGTGACAGGATTCGAACCTGCGGCATCGACGTCCCAAACGTCGCGCGCTACCAACTGCGCCACACCCCGATAGTGATTGAATTGTAGGTTGTGTGAATAGCCAAAAGGGAAATGAAACCAAGCTGTTCTGCCAACTAAGCCACACCTTGGGAGATTTAGCCCTATTATTATAACCAATCTCGCCTGGTCTGTCAAGTGCCGGCTTTGGGGAACCGGCTCCTCTGCCGGCGTTTTGCACCCGTTTTCCCTTTTAACCGCCAAAAAAAACCGGGTGCTGTCCCGTCCAACAAATTAAGGGACAAGGAGTGCCTGCCCGTTTTTGCTCTGCCTCCAGGTTATCCGCAGAAAAACAAGGCGCCCCGGAGAGGCATTCATCTTCTTCCGGAGGCGCCGTTTGCTGTAATTTTTAGCTGATTTTTGCTTGATTTTGGCTGCGTTTTGCCGGATTTTAGGCTACTTTTTGCCTTTTTCCGCCGCTTTTTGGGCAAATTCTGTATTGATTACTTGATCATAGGGCGCTTTTTGCTTCAGCTCTCCCGCTTCGGATATTACTGTCTGTAATAAATCGAAGGAAGCCTCCTTCAGCACCGGGTCTTCACTCCACACGCCAATCTGCTGGTACCGTTCCACTACAGTGGTAAGCAGGTCAACATCCGTATCCGGGAAGGAGGGGGCGATTACTTCGGCGATCTCCCGGGCAGAGTGCTCCGCTACCCACTGCTGCCCTTGGTAGATGGCGTCAGTAAAGCGCTGTACCAGGTCGCTGTTCTTTTCCAGGAAGCTCTTTTTGGCAAAGTAGGCGGTGTAGGGGATTTCCTCGGTTTCCGCCCCGATGGAGGCCAGTATGTAGCCCTTGCCCTCCTGCTCCATGGCGGATGCGGTAGGTTCAAACAGCGCTACATAGTCTCCAGTACCGCCGGTAAAGGCCCCTGCCATCAGGGAAAACTGGATGCTGTCGTCAAAAACAACATCCTGGCCCGGGAACAGGCCCTTTTGCTTTACCACGTACTCCAGCGTCATATAAGGGACACCGCCCTTACGGCCGGGCAGCAGGGTTTTGCCTTTCAGCTCCTGCCAATCAAAGGTTTCCCGGGGCTCTCTGCCTACCAAAAACGAGCCGTCCCGGCAGGTAAGCTGGGCAAACACCTGGGCGTAATCCTCCTTGCCTTCGTTATAGACATAGATAGCGGCCTCCGGCCCGGCAAATCCGATGTCTATGGTATCCGAGAGGACGCCGGACATTACCTTATCCGCACCCTCGCCGCTGAACAGCTCGATCTCGATCCCTTGCTCTTCAAAAAAGCCTTTTTCCAGCGCCACATACTGGGGAGCATAAAAGATCGAATGGGTTACTTCGCTGAGCCGGATTTTGGTAAGCTTCTGCTCCTTGCTGCACCCGGTAACCGGCACAGCTGCCAGCACGGCCATTGCAGCGGCAAAAAGCGCTTTTTTCCATGGTTTCATCATTAGAACAACTCCTTACTTAAAAAATTACCGCAGTGGAGCGGAGGTAATTTTTTTGGCGATGCCCATAGGGCCGCCTTTTGATCCCGCAGGGTATTCCATAAAAAAGTTCCTTTATGCGAAGCGGAGGAACCGGCCATGCCCGTAGGGCGGCCAAAGCCGATCTCCGCAGGAAGCCGTCTTTCGAGGTAAACTGTTTCACATAAAACAACCGTCCTTTTTACAACAAAGAATGCCCCTGTTTATGCAAACAAAAATTGTGCATTTATAAGCTTCATCCCCCCTGCGCGCATGGCCCAAAAAATCCATAGCACCCCTTGCAAGGGAGTAAGCATTCCAGGGAGGCAAGGGGTCTGTAACATAAAACTTTAGCTGCAGCCTCCCCGGAACGGTGATCAAACCTTCTTTTTCACTCCGCAATGCCTTAAACAGGGGCTTTTAGACAACAAAGCGGCTGTCACGTCCCTAAAAAGACCCGCTGCCGGCGTGACTTACTAACCGGAACGCAAATTTTTCCAGCAGCAGCACCCCTTTGTATAACAGCGACGCCATTACTGCCAGAATCAGTACGCTGGTCATTACCAGGTCCAGCTGGAACACCTGCCCGCCGTATACGATCAGATACCCCAGCCCTGCCTTGGAAACCAAAAACTCCCCTGCAATTACCCCTACCAGCGAAAGCCCAATGTTGATTTTCATGGAGTTAAACAGGGTGTGCAGATTGGAGGGCAAAATAATCTTGGCAAAAACCTGCGCCCGGTTGGCTCCAAAGGTTTCCGCCATTTTTACCGAGTCCGGGTCTGTTGCCAAAAAGCCGTTGAGCATTTCCAGCACTGTTACAATGGTGGAGATGGCCAAAGCCATTACGATAATAGCCTGTGTGCCCGCCCCTACCCAGATGATGATCACCGGGCCCAGGGCAATTTTAGGCAGGCTGTTCAGTACTACCAGAAAAGGCTCCAGCACCTTGGAAAGGTACTCTGACCACCACAGCAGCACCGCCAGCAGAGTGCCCCCTGTAACCCCCAGAAAAAACCCGGTTAAAGTTTCATAGCAGGTTACCCACAAATGCCAGTGCAGCCGGTTGGCGCTTAAATTCAAAAAGGTTTTGGCAATGCGGGAGGGCTGGCTCATAATAAAGCTGTCGATCACGCCCAGGTTTGCCAGAACCTCCCATAAAACCCCCAGCAAAACCAACGCGGCAATCTGACAAACTAAAATGGAGATCCGCCGGAACTTCTTTTTTTTGAGATACTCCTTTCGTTCTTTTGACACAGTTTCATACATGGACATCAAGCTCTTTCCATATGGTATTGAAGTATTGTGAAAATTCCGGCTGTTCCCGGCAGAGGAAGGGGGTTCTCTCGTCCAGCCGGAAGGTGATGGGATGTATTTCCTTAATCCGCCCGGGCCTTGCCGCCAGCACCACGATTCTGTCAGACATACTGATGCTTTCGGGAATATCGTGGGTAACCATAACGGCGGTTTTCCGTTCCTGTTTCAAAATCCGGTAGACGTCATCGGTAACGGCCAGGCGGGTTTGATAATCCAGGGCGGAAAAGGCTTCATCCAGCAGCAATAGCTGGGGACGAACTGCAAGGGTGCGTATCAGGGCCGCCCTTTGGCGCATACCGCCGGAAAGCTGGGAGGGGTATTTGTCTTTGAACTCCCAAAGGCCGTAGGTTTCCAACAGGCGGTTTGTGTATTGGATATTCTCCTCGGTAAGCTGATGGCGCAGCTCCAGGCCGAACAGTACATTGCGGTAGATGGTGCGCCATTCCAGCAGCTGGTCCCGCTGGAGCATATAACCGATTTTGGGCGATACCCCCCGGACAGGTTCCCCCTCAATAAAGACCTCTCCGTGAGTAGGGGGCAGCAGCCCCGCAATGATGGAAAGCAGGGTGGATTTGCCGCAGCCGCTGGGGCCTACCAGGCTGATGAACTCGCCTTCATCTACCTGAAAGGAGATATTTTCCAGCGCGGTTACCTCCCCATTTTCCGCTTGGTATTTTTGGGAAACCTTCTGCAGTAAAAGCATGGGGCTTCCGGTTTTGTTCATATGGTTCCCCCCTTGCCTGTGGCAAGCTGTGGGGAAAGTAAAATGCTTTCCCCATGCTTCCATAATATGCGCCGGGCGGCAAAGGGTTCCTGTATGCTTTGGGCAAAAAAAGAAACGGCACAGCCTGTATGGGCTATACCGTTTATAAAAGCTTTGGGAAAAACTTTATGCAATAAAAGTAGGCGCGACGTCGCGAAAGCCTGGAGTTATAAAGCTAATCATCCAGCTTGAGCACTGCCATAAACGCCTCCTGGGGTACCTCCACCGTGCCAAGCTGACGCATCCGCTTTTTGCCCTCCTTCTGCTTTTCCAGCAGCTTCTTCTTCCGGGTGATGTCTCCTCCGTAGCACTTGGCAAGTACGTCCTTACGCATGGCTTTTACAGTTTCCCGCGCAATTACCTTGCCGCCGATGGCCGCCTGGATAGGCACCTCAAACAGCTGGCGCGGAATATGCTCCTTCAGCTTTTCCGCCATTTTGCGGGCCCGGGGGTAGGCTTTGTCCGCATGGACGATAAAGGAAAGGGCGTCCACCGTTTCGCCGTTCAGCAGAATATCCAGCTTTACCAGCTTGGAATCCTGATAGCCGGAAAGCTCATAGTCAAAGGAGGCATACCCTTTGGTGCGAGACTTCAGCGCGTCAAAAAAGTCGTATACAATCTCGTTTAAGGGCAGCTCATAATGGAGCTCTACCCTGTCGGTATCCAAATATTTGGTATCGTGGTAGATCCCCCGGCGGTCCTGACACAGCTCCATAATGTTGCCGATGTAGGCGGTGGGGGTAAAAATACTGGCCTTTACATAAGGCTCCCGGGCGTTGGCAATTACGGCAGGGTCAGGGTAATTGGTGGGGTTATCAATAAAAACCGTTTCCCCGTTGGTCAGGGTAATCTGGTAGATAACGCTGGGGGCAGTGGTAATCAAATCCAGGTTATACTCCCGCTCCAGCCGCTCCTGAATAATTTCCATATGCAAAAGCCCCAAAAAACCGCACCGGAACCCAAACCCCAAAGCAACCGACGTCTCCGGCTCAAAGGAAAGGGAAGCATCGTTCAGCTGCAGCTTTTCCAGCGCGTCCCTAAGATCAGGGTATTTCGCTCCGTCCGCCGGATAAATGCCGGAGAAAACCATGGGGTTTGCCTTCCGGTAGCCGGGCAGGGGCTCTGCCGCAGGGTTTTCCGCCTCGGTGACGGTATCGCCTACCGCAGTCTCCTTTACATTTTTGATGCTTGCCGTAATGTAGCCAACCTCCCCGGCGCTTAATCCGGGGCTGGGCACCAGGTTGGTAGCCCCCATGTAGCCGGTTTCCACCACTGAAAACTCTGCCCCGGTGGACATCATACGGATCACCATGCCGGGTTTAACGGTTCCGTCCATAACCCGAATATAGACGATAACTCCCTTGTAGCTGTCATACACCGAGTCAAAAATCAGCGCCTTCAGGGGGGCGTCCGGGTTGCCCTTGGGGGCGGGGATGTTGGCGGCAATGTCCTCCAGCACCGCCTCGATATTCACGCCGTTTTTGGCAGAGATCCGGGGGGCGTCCATAGCCGGGATGCCGATGACGTCCTCTACCTCCTGGCAAACCCGCTCCGGCTCGGCAGAGGGCAGGTCGATCTTGTTGATTACCGGCAGAATCTCCAGATCATGCTCCAGGGCAAGGTAAGTGTTTGCCAGGGTCTGGGCCTCAATCCCCTGGGAGGCATCCACAATCAGCAGCGCCCCCTCACATGCCGCCAGCGACCGGGAAACCTCATAGTGGAAGTCCACATGGCCGGGGGTGTCAATCAGGTTAAAAATATAATCCTGGCCGTCCTGGCCCTTATAATTCAGCCGAACCGCCCGGGCCTTAATGGTAATGCCCCGTTCCCGCTCGATATCCATATTATCCAACAGCTGGTCCTCCATCTCCCGCAGGGAAACAGCGCTGGTCTTCTCCAAAATCCGGTCCGCCAGCGTGGATTTGCCGTGGTCGATATGGGCAATAATACAAAAATTCCTGATATTCTCCCGGTTTCCCGACAATCTACTCACCTTTTCCTTTTATGTTATGACGTCGTTTAGCCTGCTGCATTTTTATCGCGATCAAACATTTCCATTATAACACAAGCACACGGCGGTATGCAAACGGAATTTGCAGCAGGCTGTTTTAAGGCAGGGCAATTTCCCGGCGGCAGAGCTTGTCCTGACTAATAATTTGTGATATGATAAGAAACCTATTCTATTTTTATAAGGAGGCTGCCGCAATGCCGCAAATGAACAAGGGAGGCAAGTTTATTTTTGGAAAATCCGTCATTCAAAAGGACGGAGCACTCCAAATTCCGCCCCAGGCCATGGAAGAATACGCCATAACAGCAGACAAAAACGTGTACCTGTTTACCGGAAGCAAAAGCACCGGCGGCTTTTGTGTTACCAGAAAAGGCCTGCTGGAGCCTTCACGGCTGAACCATATTCTCACAGAAAACCCCGGTTTGCAGAATTATACCGCCCCCCGCGGAGAGTTTGTCCGGTATAAGGGGCGGTTTTATTGCTGGGTTGATATCTCCCAAGCCGGGCGGATTGTTTTGACAAAGGCAATGATGGAGTTTCTGCAAATCAGGCCGGGGATAGAGCTGCTTTCCATCCGCAGCAGCGATATTGCCTTTACCATGGGGGCAAAAGGCCCCTTGCTGGAAAAAGCAAAATGTTATCCCGGAGAGATCCCAACATTTTAGCCTGCGGCTATTTTTACACCCCCTGCTCAAACTCCCGCACCCGCTGCTGCCGCTGCTGCTCCTGCCACTCCAGCTCCCCTAACCGCCATAGCTGCGCCCCAAACCGGTATTTTGCGGGAATCAAGGCAAAAAAACGCTGCCCTGCTCCTACAGCCTGGTTCAGCGGCTCCAGGTTTACCTGCAGGGTGTATCCCATACAGCTGGCCTCCCAAATCATCTCCTGGGGATGCCGTACCTCCAGCAGCTCCCTCGGCTCGGGAATATCATATTCCTGCATGATCAGGTTTACGCCGCCAAACCCAAACCACAGCCCAAAGGCCAGCAGTGTTGCCGCCCCTGTAGCCAGAGCTGCCTTCCAGCCCCCCGGCAGGGGGGCTTTCGACGTCCTTTTATAAACCAGCGCCGGCCTCGGCCCCCGTTCTGTCGAGATCCTCCTGGTTTTGCGGTAATGCTGCGCCTTCGCTTTCTTCTTCCTTTTGATCAGCCTTGTCCTCCCCTTTCAACAAAGCCGCCAGCTGCTCCCCCACCATACGGGCGGCCCGCTTGGCTTCCTCCAATGTGTTGCCGTGGGAACCAAACTCAATCAGCGCCCCGTTAGGGCAAAGGTCCATGTTGTACTTCCGGTAGCTGAACAGCACCGGCCGGGTAAGCCCGGGGTAAGCCCCTTCCAGACGAGACTGCAGCGCTGCAGCAAACCGCAGATTTTCCCGCCAGCGGGGCATTCCCAGGCTGCCGTCGTCATCACAGCCGGCAATAATCATCAGCTGGGCGGTTTTTTCCCCTTCAATCTCTGCCACTGCCTTTACAATGGTAGAACTGTCTTCCTGAATAGCATCCCGATGCACATCCAGAATTACCTGAATAGAAGGGTACTGCTCCAGCACCTCCTGGATGGTCTGGGCGCTTTTTTCATAAGCTCCGTTATACGAGGGGTAATCGTGCTGGGTTTCTATATGGACGACGCTGATGCCGTTTTCCTCCAACGTTTCGGCAAGCACAGTGCCTACCGCAACCATGTTGTTAGTATTATCCCGGGAACGCCAATTATACCGTTTGTCATAAAAGGTACGGTCGTAAGGCTCAAAGGCCTCGGTGGCATGGGTATGGTAGATCAGCACCTGAGGCTCACCCTCCTCCGTAGGATTCAGCCGGGCTGGGGTTTCCAAAATTTCCAACACTTCCTCATTGGAAAGGGTGGTGGTATTTTGGATCAGGCCGTCACCATAAGAGATATAGCGTCCGCCTGCTGTGGCAGTATACTGCTTTTCCACAAGCCGGCCGCGCTGGGCTGCAGGAATATCCGTTATAGAAGGCCCGTTTTCTGTCTGCTGGCTTTGGGAGGAGGACGAGGATTGCTCCGGCGGTTCCTGAGGGGCGGAAGAGGAGGTTATTTCCTGTTCCGGCACCAAAGTGTCCGGCGGAAGAGGCCGGGAGGCGGAAGAAGATTGGCTTGCAGTTTCGTCCTGGGGCAAAACCGGTATAGATGGCTGTTCCGTTTGGGACGGAGGCACAAGCTCGGTGCTGTAGCGGGATTTTAGGTAGTCTATGGTAACTTCAGGCATCGCAAGCGCGGCGGAAAGCGCGGCGGTTTGGGCCGCTCCCTGCCGCAGCCAAGGGGAAAGCTGCTCCCACCGGAGAACAACCCCGGTAAGAAGCAGGCCCAAAAGGGCGGCAGACAGGCGGCGCCTGCTGAAAAAGATGCGGGTAAGGCGTTTGATACGGCTTTTTCCGGAAGTATTTTCGGTCCTGTTCATTTTCATCCCTCCGCATGGATTTGGCTGCTCTTTTACAAGCTATGCGGGAAAAGACAAAAAAATAACCGAAGCAGCAGCTTCGGTCAAAGCAGGCAGCAAACCCCCGGCGGATTGCCGGGGGTTTTAACGTCCCTAAAAGAAAACAGAAACCGGCAGGTAAAATCAAGCCAGGCCGCAGTCGTCATATTCCTCCCACTTTTCCCGGTGGGCCCGCTCGTCCGCCAGGCGGTAAGCCAGATAGGAAGCGGAAAGTACCAGTGAAGCTATGGTAAACAGCAGCGAACCTACCGCCACAATAAAGGGCAGCATCCTTTTTATGGTTTTTGCAGTATCTTCTATCACAATTTTCACTGCATCAAGGATTACAGTTTTCACAAAAAAGCACCTCCAAAATAAAATCAGCATACCCAAAACGGCCGATAAAACGCCCCAAAGTCAGCCATACTAAAAAGCGGAGCACAACCGGGATGAGCGACGTCCGCAAAAACAAAGCGGCAGGACAAGACAGCGCCCCTTTAATCCGGCGCAGCGGGGGCTTTTGCCGGTAAAAAGAAAAGCAGACCCAATTTTTGCAAATTGGAGCTGCTTCCATCGGCTTTTGTCCTTTGCCAAAAGGGCTAAAACCCCGGCAAAATTACTGGCAGGCACGGGCCAGAGTAGACTTCTTTCTGGCAGCGCTGTTCTTGTGCAGCAGGCCCTTTGCACAAGCCTGATCCAGAGTCTTCATTGCATATCTTACAGCCTCGCTCTTGTCGGCAGCGTTATTGGCAATAGCAAGATCGGCTTTCTTCAATACAGTCTTCAGGTTGGACTTCAAAGCCTTGTTCTGAGCAGTTTTGGTTGCAATAACCTTAACTCTCTTCTTTGCGGATTTTACGTTCGGCATACATTACACCTCCTCTTACCCTAACAGACATTACAAGTTATGATACCATCTTTTTTTGAAAATTGCAACTATTTTTCCGCACAAACTCAAAATTTATTTGAAAAAAGGAGCATTTTTATGAGCCCGAGAACTGATCTCGCCCTGGAAACGGCGGAAACCTTCTCCCAAAAGCTTCCCAAGGGGGTTACCCTGCATACCCAGCAGCTAAACGAGGTGGAAATCCAAACGGTGGAAATTACCGGCGAGGAGGGCGCAAAAGCCTTTGGCAAGCCTCAGGGGCGGTATGTTACCCTTTCCATGCCGCCCCTGCTGGAAAGCGCCTCCTGCTGTGACGACCAGGCGGAAGCCCTGCGCAGCCAGCTTGCCCCTTTGCTTCCGCCAAAGGGCCTGGCGCTGGTGGTGGGCTTAGGCAACATCGCCATCACCCCGGATGCCCTGGGCCCCCGCATGGCAAGCAAAATCCTGGCAACCCGGCACCTTATGGGTGCAACCCAAGTCCCTCTTTTGGACGAGCTGCGCCCCGTGGCCGCGGTGGCCCCCGGTGTGCTTGGCCAAACCGGTATTGAAAGCTGGGAGATGATTCACAGCCTGGTAAAGGACCTAAAGCCCGTGGCAGTAATTGCGGTGGACGCCCTGGCGGCCCGGGAGGTTTCCCGCCTGGGGTGTACCATCCAGCTTTCGGATACCGGCATCTCCCCCGGCTCCGGCTTAATGACCCGCCGCAAGGAGCTAAGCCGCCATACCCTGGGCATTCCGGTGCTTTCGGTGGGCATTCCCACTGTGGTGGACGCCTGGAGCCTGGCCCAGCAGCTTTCGGGAAAGGAGCAGCCCCCCAAAAGCGGTGAGCTGAACCAGATGATCGTCACCCCGCGGGAAATAGACCAGCTGATTGACCGGGGAGCCCAGGTGATTTCCATGGCAATCAATCGGGCGCTGCAGCCGGGGCTTTCGGCAGAGGACCTGAGCTACCTGATGTCCTGATAGAAAAGGACCGGCGCTGTTTACAAAATCTCCCTTTTCTTCTGTTCAAAATTATTGTATAATAGCCTTATAAAGCTCCGGGACGTCGTTAGGCTTGCTGCTTTTGGTAAGGCTTGGCGCTTCCCGGCAGGCATTTTATATGGTATAGATACAAGAAGTAACGGAGGGGATTCCCATGAGTGAGGTATTAGAGAAAATCAAAAGCAGAAGAAGCATTCGCCGCTTTAAGCCGGACCCTGTGCCTCAGGAGCTGCTGGATCAGATTATTGAAGCCGGCGCCTACGCCGCCAGCGGCATGGGCAGGCAGTCCGCCATTATCATTCAGGTGACAAACAAGGAGATACGGGATAAGCTTTCCGCCGCCAATGCCGCTGTAATGGGGCGGGCAGATGGCTCTGATCCTTTTTATGGGGCTCCCGCGGTGTTGATCGTCCTGGCAAAAAAAGGCGGTACCGGGGTTTATGACGGCAGCCTGGCTATGGGCAACCTGATGCTGGCCGCCCATGATCTGGGGCTTGGCAGCTGCTGGATTCACCGGGCAAAAGAGGAGTTTGAAACCGACGAAGGCAAAGCCCTCCTGAAGTCGTTAGGGATTACAGAGGAGTATGAGGGCATTGGGCACTGTATCCTGGGCTATGTGGACGGGGAGTATCCCCAGCCTGCACCGAGAAAGGAAAATCGCATTTTTTATCTTAAATGAGTGAAAATCTGTTCAAAGCCGGGCAAAATTAAGGTGTTTTAAGGCTGTTTCAAGTAAATCCACCCCCAAAATAACGGAGCAGGGAACCTGGTTAGAACAACCTGCCATATTGGCCCGCTTACGTCCCCCAAAACGGAGGATGCACAGACAGATAACTGAAAAAAGGAGAATTTCCATGAGAAACTGGCTTTACCGGATGGAGCGGAAGTTTGGCCGCTTTGCCATTACCAACCTGATGCTGTATATTGTAACCACCATGCTGTTTGTGGTAATCTGTGACGCCGTGCTGGGGCTTGGGGTAAGCCAGTATTTGTACTTTGACTCCGGTTTGGTGCTGCAGGGGCAGGTTTGGCGGCTGATTACCTTTATTTTTCTGCCGCCGGCTTCTTCTATAATTACCATCCTGTTCGCCCTGTATTTTAATTACTGGATCGGCAGCTCCTTAGAGCAGTATTGGGGAACCTTCCAGTTTAACGTGTATTATCTGGTGGGCATTTTGGGCACTATCATTGCGGGGGTTCTTTCCGGGGCGGCTACCAACACCTATCTGAACCTCTCGTTGTTTTTGGCGTTTGCTCAGCTTTTTCCCGATCAGCAGGTAATGCTTTTCTTTATCATCCCCATTAAAATCAAGTACCTGGCTTATCTGGACTGGATTCTCTTTGCGATCTCCTTTATTTTCGGCAGCTGGTCTACCCGGGCGGCTATTGTAATGTCGCTGGTAAACTTTTTCCTGTTTTTTGGAGGGGACTTTATCAGAAAAATCCGGGATTGGTGGAAGTATAAAGACTCCCGCAAGAATTTCCGCAATTATTATAAGTAAGTGGGGACATCGCTGCGACGCCGCCCCAAAAGGCGGCTTAAACTGCTTTTTCCAACCAAAGCCGCCTTTTTGGGCGGCTTTCGCTTTACTTATTGCCAAAAACAGCCCTGTGTATCCAATCATACAGCCTGCCCAAAAGGCCCCGGGGCCTTTGCTCCGGCAAGCGGGAGCTGCCGTCCGATAAAAAAATGCGGGAGAGAGTAACCCGCAGCCGGACACTCTCCTGCTCCCCGGCCTCAGCCTGTTGGAGTTCCTGGCCCGGCAGGGCTGTCAGCCAAAAGCTCTGCTCTTCGCCCCGGGCATTTTCGGCTGGGGCGAGAATAAACTCCAGCCCCCTTACTTCACCAATTGCTGTTCCGTCCAAGGAAATTACCCAGCTCATACCATTCTCCCCCTGTTCAGCCCGGGTGGATACCAACAGCTCCTCCTTGCCGGAGCCGGCCTGGGCGGCATACTGCTCCTCTGCCCCAAACAAAACTGCCAGAATAAAAAGCAATAAGGCCCATCCCCCATAAGAGAAAAACCTGCCGTGGCTTTCCTGCTGCTCTATGGGACGTATGCGGTAATGATTGTCTATACCGTTCATGTAAATCCTCCTCTGAAAATATTGCTTATATAAAGCGGTTTTTTTATAAAAAAATGCAGCTTCCCCAGAATTTTATGAATATAATAGGCATAAAATAGCCCTTGCAGTTTATTTTATAATAGCATTTCTGCCTATACAATTCAAGTAAGAAATCGAAAATTTGAAAAATTGGGGGGCAAGAGGATGGATTACTATAAAATCGGGCAGAAAATCCGGAAATTCCGGAAGGCGCGGGGCTTCTCTCAGGAACGGCTGGCGGAACAGGCAGGAATTTCCATTACCCATATGAGTCATATTGAAACAGGCAACACCAAGCTGAGCCTGCCGGTATTTGCGGCGCTGGCTCAGGCGCTGGAGGTACCGGCAGACGATCTGCTTTGCGAGGAGGCATCCAGCCGGAAGGCCTCTCTGGATGAAATTGCCGAGGTGTTAGAAAGCTGCACAACCCCACAGCTGCGGGTAATTACCGATTTGGCCAGGGCCGCCCAGGTGGCGCTGAATAAGCATATGGAACAGGAGAACAGCAGATGAACCACAACAGCATAAAGCTTTTTAGCTGCCCGGTATGCGGCGGCAGCCTGGCGCAGGAGCAAAACAGCCTGCGCTGCAAAAAGAATCATTGCTTTGATTTGGCAAAATCCGGTTACGTCAACCTGTTTATGAACCGGAGCAAAGCGGAAAATTACAGCAAACAAAGCTTTCAAAACCGGGAGCTGGTGCAGCAGCGGGGGCGGTATCAGCCGGTGCTGCAGGCTATTCTGGAGGTTTTAGCACAATACCGGCCCGGAAATGTCCTATTGGATGCCGGGTGCGGAAACGGGTATTACTCCTTGGCCGTAAGCAAAGCTTTGGGATGCCAAATGCTGGCGTTTGATCTCTCAAAGGACGGAGTACAAATTGGCAGCCGACGTGACAGCACCCATGATGTTGCGTGGTTTGTGGGAGATTTGGCTCATATCCCACTGCAACCCCACTGTGTTGACTGTGTTCTGGACATTTTTTCTCCCGCAAATTATGGGGAATTCAGCCGGGTGTTAAAGCCGGGCGGAATGCTGATCAAGGTGATACCAGGAGAGCGGCACTTACAGGAGCTAAGGCAACTGGCCAGCGGTCAGCTGCAGGCCGGGGAGTACAGCAGCAGCCGGGTGTCGGAGTACTTTAAGCAGCGTTTTACCCTGGCGGAAAGCCGGATTTGCAGCTCAACAACGCCGATTGACCGGGAAGAGCTGGAGGCATTTGTAAACATGACTCCGCTGCTTTTTCATGTAAATAAGGAATCGATTCCCTGGGAGCAGGTTGCCGAGCTTACCATTGAGGCAAAGCTGTTGATTGGTGTCAATCGGCTGGAGTAATGGCATTTTTCGGGACGTCGCGGAGCTTTGTGGTGCATAGGCCTGGGTAAATCCCCACGCTTTTTTTCACAAGGAACCCCAAGCGGCGGTTTTGCCTTGTAGGCAAATTAGAAGAAATAGATGTTTCTGCTCGGTTAGGGTTATGCCCTAAAACTCTAACCTGCACTTCGTCACAAAGAAAAACGCAGGCTCCAAGCCTGCTGTGAGACTTGAAGCCTGCGATTCCTTTTACAAAGCTAAGAATTTTCCAGGCTCTGCACCATTTGCTGCAGAGTAGAGGGCATTTGCTGGGGCGGCATTTGTGGGTTTTGGGGAATAGGCGGCTGATCCGGAATCCCCTGGGGCGCCTGGGCACGGAATCCCTCAATATGGATGATCCGGAACTGGGAAAGCTGATAGCTGGATACCGGCCTGCAGTCACAGTCGCTGGAATGGGCGGCAACCAGCATATTTTCCACACTGGGAACTTCTGGCACCTCTGTAAGCAGGGCGGTGTGGTAAAAGCTGCCGTTTTCATCCCCAAACTGAATCACATCTCCGGGCAGGGCCTGCTCAATAGATACCAGCCTGCCATAAGGGCCCGGGCCTTCATTTTGGGTTAAAAAGCTGTACAGGAACTCTACCCCTGTCCAGGCGGCGGAACAGTCGTTTCCGCTGATGTAGTACCATCCGTATAAGGGGGTGTAATTCATAATCTCCCCGCCAATATACAGGCATTGAGAGACAAAGTTGGTGCTGTCTCCCCCCAGGCCATGAAAATCCAGATAGGCGGGATTTCTGCGGTAAGCCCAAAGCCGGGCGTAGTCCACCGATTTCTGCCGGTTGTACCCGCCGGTGGAGGGGGGATATACCGGGCTGTTCAGAATTGACGTTTGCTGCATTCGCCTCACCTCTCTGCATTTCTATGCAGAGAGGCGGGGGGAAAATTCCTGTTTTTTTCAAAAAAAGTACTGTCACTGCATAGCGCCATTTTTAAGCAGAATGCTGCATCACTCAAAAACAAAGCTTCCTCCCCACCGGGAAGAAGCTTTGTTTCTTCATGATGATCAAAGAACAAATGTTTCACGTGAAACATTTTTATTGCAAAGAGGAGAATAAAGAAAACCGATGCGTCATAATATATCCGTCCTCGTCAGGGGAGCGGTAAAACCGCTTGCGAATCCCCTCCACGCAAAAGCCATACTGCTCATACAGCCGGATTGCCGGCTGGTTGGAGCAGCGTACCTCCAGGGTAATTAAGTCCAGGCGGTGCTCCATGCCGTAACGGAGCAAAGCCTCCACCAGCGCTTTGCCTGCGCCCATCCGCCTAAACTCCGGGAACACCGCAATATTGCTGACATACCCTTCTCCCACAATATCGTGCATACCGGCATAGCCCAGTACCTCGCCGCCTTCCCCCAAGGCCACCAAAAAAACCGCCGCGGGGTTTGTCAGCTCCTCCTCTAAAGAGGCCTGGCTCCAAGGCTCGGAGAAGCATTTTCTCTCCAGCGCCGCCAGGGCAGGGGTATGCCGCCGCTCCATGGGCACAACCTGAATCTTCAAAAGCCAGCCGCTCCTTTCCTAAGAGGTTGAGAACAACAAGGGCAGCCTTGTCCTAAAATAAAAATGTTGGGACGTAACTGCAGCCCGATTGCTCTTATTCTTTGTGGATGGTATTATTATACTTGGAAGCAGCGGTGGTGGAAAGCAAATTTTTCGCTGGATTTTTATAAGATTTTATAGTTTTTCAAAATTTCCTTATGGGTCAGCCAGGAAAGAGCTGTTTCCAGCATCACGCCGTACCGAGGGTCGGTACCATAGCTGAAGGTGGTTTTTACCGCCAGCTCCAAAAAGCTGGTAGCCCTTGCCATTGCTACCGAAAGGCTGTCCCCCGTAAGCAGCCCCCCTACCAGCACGCTGGCGTACATATCCCCGGTGCCGGGGTAGGAGGCGGGAACCTGGTCGCAGGGGGTATACCAATAGGCGTTGCGGTTTCTATCGTACCCCAAATTGGCAATTTCTCCGGTGGAAAGCTGCACACCGGTGATCACCACCATGCCGGGGCCCATCTCGCTCAGCTTGGCAAGCATACTTCTGGCCTGAGAACGGGTAAGGGGCTGGTAGCAATAATCCTCCCGCAGCAGAATAGCCGCTTCGGTAAGGTTGGGGGTAATCAGGCTGGCCTGGGCAACCAGCTCGGACATCCGCTCCTGCAGCTGTTTGGTACAGGTACGGTAGGCTTTGCCGTGGTCCCCCATAACCGGGTCTACTACAATTAAAGAATCCGGATAAGCCTTAAAAAACTCCAGGCAGTGGTCAATTTGGTCCTCGCTGTTGAGGAACCCGCTGTATACGGCGTCAAAGCTCAGTTCCAGCTGACGGTAGTGCTCTAAGCAGGGCCGGATAAAATCGGTTAAATCCCGGGTAACCACCTCCCCCAGCCCGCCGGTATGGGTAGAGAGCACCGCTGTAGGCACAGGACAAGCCTGCACCCCCATAGCCGAAAGCACCGGGAGGATCACTGTAAGAGAGCACCGGCCAAAGCCGGAAAGATCATGAATTGCGGCAACGCGTTTAGGTCCGCTTGAAAGCATGGAAGAATCTCCTTTTAGAAGTAAAAAGTAATAGTGAATAGTGAATAAGGAAGGTGTCCCTTCGGGACGGATTGGAAAAAGTTAGGTGTGCCGGAGGCAATCAAAACGTTATGGGCAACTTAACTTTTTTGCAAACAATGGAAAAAGCTTGAGACTGTAAATCGGCAGTTACGTCCCTAAAGATGGAAAATTTGCCGATGGAAAAGAATTTTGACGCCCCAAATTGCCCCATGGAAAAGCTGTTTGATAGACAAACCGCCGCTTTTTTGGGAGAATAAGGGCGAAGGGAGGCAACGTACTATGGAGATCGGGAAAAAGCTGAAGGACGCCAGGGCAAAGTCCGGCTTGACACAGGAGCAGGTGGCGGAAAAGCTGCTTGTTTCCCGTCAGACGATTTCTAACTGGGAAAACGAAAGGTCCTATCCCGATATTGTCAGTGTGATCAGGCTTTCGGATTTGTATTCCGTCAGCCTGGACCAGCTTTTGAAAGGAGATGCAAAAATGATGGAGCATTTAGAGGAATCTACCGACATTGTAAAAAGCAACAGGCATTTAATTTCCGCAATCGTCCTGAATATTGTGGTGCTGCTGGCTTTGATACTGCTTACTGCGGCTTTTCCCACAAATGTTTATGTGGTGGTCTGTCTGTTCAGCCTTTCGGTAATCGGAGTAGCGTTTTTGCTGTACCAGATTGTAAAAAGAATTTGAGGTGTTATTATGGAATTATTGATTTTACAGGCTGCTGGCATCATCGGGGCGGCCGCCGTAATAGTGGGCGCTGGCTTTTGTACCTGGCAGTTATATCAGCTGATCCGAACAGACGCCGCCTGCCGGGGATTAAAGCACCCCGGGCTTTGGGGCGTAATTGGCGCGGGGGGCAACCAAAGCTCCGGCGTGCTGCTTTACCTGATCGGCAGAAGAAATCACCCGGTGGTATCTGTTTCTCCGGAACAAAAGCAGGAGATGAACAAGCGCAAAAAGAAAATCGCTATAGGGCTTATTTTTATCGCCGCCGGGGCTATCTGCTGCATTTGGAGCTTTTTGCCCATCTACGGCCTTGTTCCCGCTGTGTGACAGAGCTGCGGCCCCCTGCTTTACTGCCCTAACCAGTATTCAAACAGGCGGCAGGTGCGGGGGTCCTTTTGGGTAAGCTCCTCCGGGTGCCATTGTACCCCGACGACGGCGCCGTCCTGGGTTTCAATCCCTTCTATAACGCCATCGGGAGCAACGGCGCTTACCGCAAGGCCCTGCCCCAGCTGCCGGATAGCCTGATGGTGCAGGCTGTTTACCCGGATCACATCTGTCCCATAAAGCTCCTGAAGGATGCTGCCGGGCGTTAGGGTGACGGTGTGGCAGTATTTATCCCGGCTGCCATGCTGGACATGGAGCAGACGTTCCCCCTCCTTATAGCTTAAGTCCTGATGCAGGGTACCGCCAAAGGCTACGTTGATCAGCTGTAAGCCCCTGCAGATGCCCAGCACCGGCAGATGATTTTTGACCGCATACTGCATGGCCCACAGGGCGTTGGCATCCAGCTGGGGGTCCCAGTCTCCCATCAGGGGGGCAGGCTGCTGGCCGTAAAAGGCAGGGTCAATATCCACTCCGCCGGAAACCAGCAGGCAGTCCGCTTTTTCCAGCGCGGTATAAAGCTGCTCGGGCTGATCGTAGCAGGGAAGGAGCAGCGGAACCCCGCCGGCGTTCATCACCGCTTCTATATAGCTGCGGTTGATGTATTCCCGGAAGACAGAGGGGCCTTCTCCAAAATGGCTGGTAAGGCGGTTTCCTAAAATCGCGGCAAGCTTGGCCAATCTGAGTCATCCTTTCTGTAAATTGAGCTGAGAGATCTTTCTCAAAGATAAGTATACTGGGAGAACCGGAAAAAGTAAAGAACCCTGCCCCATTTTCTGTGGAAAAAGGGGCAGGGCTTTTGGTGGAAGCACGGGAAAATCAATCGGCAGTGCCGTCTTAAAAAGAACGATTGTTTCACGTGAAACAATTTTAGGCAGAGGAGGGCGCTATCCTTTCAGTCTGGCGGAAAAATCCTTCATAGCCTCAGAGATATGGATTTGCTGCGGGCAAACCTTTTCACAGCTCCGGCATCCTATACAGGAGGAGGGCTGCTTTTCCGGCGCAATGGCCATCAGCGCCATGGGGGCGATAAACCCGCCCTCGGTAAAGCTGTGCTCGTTGTACAGCTCCAGCAGCCAGGGGATATCCAGCCCTTTGGGGCAGTGGGTGGTACAGTAGCGGCAGGCGGTGCAGGGCAGGGTGTTTTTCAGCATCCCGTCGGCAATATCCAAAAGCGTTTCTGTCTCGGCCTTGCTCAAAGGAGCGTCCTTTTCAAAGGTGGCGATATTCTGCTGCAGCTGCTCCAGGTTAGACATACCGGAAAGAATGACCGTTACCCCCGGAATACTTTGTAAAAACCGGAAGGCCCACCCTGCCGCAGTTTCGTCCGGACGAAGCGCCTGCAGACGCGCGGCGTTCTGGGGAGAAAGCTTTGCCAGCCTGCCGCCCCGCAGCGGCTCCATCACCCACACAGGGATGTTGTGCTTTTGCAGCAGCTCCACCTTTTCCTTGGCGTCCTGGAAGTTCCAGTCGATGTAGTTGATCTGCAGCTGGCAGAACTCCATAGCGCTGCCGTACTTCTCCAAAAACCGTTCAATCACCTCTTGGCTGCCGTGGGCGGAAAAGCCCAGGTGACGAATCCGTCCTTTTTTCTTCTGCTCGGTTAAGTAGGCAAAAATGCCGTATTTTTCGTCTAAGTAAGCGTCGATATTCATCTCACATACGTTGTGGAACAGGTAAAAGTCAAAGTACTCTACCCCGCATTTACGGAGCTGCTGCTCAAAAATTTCCTCCACCTTATCCATGTTGGAAAGATCATATCCCGGGAATTTGGTGGCAAGATAAAAGCTGCTGCGGGGATATTTCGCCAAGGCTCTGCCCATTGCCAGCTCGGAATTCCCCTCGTGATATCCCCAGGCGGTATCGTAGTAATTTACTCCGTGGCTCATGGCATAGTCCACCATTTGGGCGGCAGCGGCCTCGTCAATGACACTGTCGTTTCCATCCACCACCGGCAAACGCATGGCGCCCATGCCCAAAGCAGAAAGCTCCAGATTTTGGAATTTCCTGTAAATCATTTGATAAATCCCCTTTCAACAGATATCGATTGGCATTAGTATAGCATAAAACCGGGAAAATAGCAAATACTCTCTGCCTATATGCCGCTATTCCTTTTTTGTATGGCTTTGGGACGTAACAGCAGATTTGTTTTCTGCGGCTTTTTGGGGGGATTTTCGTGTTTTTGCGGTAATGGGGACGGGCCCGCGGCTGTAAACCGGCAGTGCCGTCCTAATAGAAAAAGCGCTGCGCAGAAGACAGAACTTCTGCACAGCGATTTCACTGCCGGGAGAAAGCGGGGCGGGTTCAGCGCATCATGCTGGAGAGGTTATCCACCACAGCGCCAACTGCCTTAACAGCCTTGCCGGCGTTCTTTTGGAACTTTTTTCTGCGGGAGGCGGAGCTGCGGCCGGAGGCCAGGTAAGCGGCGGTGCCTACAGCGGCGGTAAGGGCTACGCCTGTCATCGCAGAGGTTAGAGTTTTGTTCATTTGGAACCATTCCTTTCTTATCTGTACGTAGGGGCGGAAAATACCTGTTCCCTCATGGGTAGTATGGTTCCTTTGCAGGGGGTTTATCCCTGCCGTTTTTTGGTGGGTTTTGGGAATTTATTTTTCTTGTTACCCATCAAAGAACAGCTGATTGCCACGAATAAACTGATTACAATCCACGGAAATGCCGCTCCGAGAAAATCACTGACCATATTTCCATCCTCCACTACAATTTTACCGCCCACTGCCGGCATTTATTCCCACCGGTCGTCCTGCAGCGAGCGCCAGTATTTCCACAGCCTGCTGAAGGTTACGATAATAACCACCCAAAGGGGTATCAGCACTATCGTCATAGTAACTGCGGCGTAGGTAAGGGCCGGGCTGTAGCCCTGTATCAGCTGGGGCAGCAGAAAAAGCAGAAGGTAGCACAGGGGGAATGCCACGCTTATTACCAAAACCGGCAGCCGGTGCCTGATCACTGCTCCAATCATCTCCCGGCGGGAATCGTCGTCGCAAAAAATTTCTTCCGGGGATTCCATTTGGCTTACGGGCTTGCAGAAGTAGCTGAAGCCTGCAAAATCCTGGAGATACTCCCAGCCGCAGTCCCGGTACATCTGGACGTATTCGGAAAAATTTGCTTTGCGGCTGGGGCTGTAGTCCAGCTGGTAAACCACCTCTTCCGGCTCACAGCTTTCAAAATGGTAGGTTCCGATTCCGGTTACCCCGGTAAACCGCCATCCTCTACGGTGCTGCCAGCGGAGATACTCCTGCTCCCGTTCTACATCCGCAATGGTAAAGTAGCGAAATTCTTTCTTTTCAGCCATTTTCACACACCTCCTGCATATTCTGGTACAAACGACGGATTCGCTTCATTTCCAGCTCCAGCACCTGTTCCCCCAAGGGGGTAATTTGATACAGCTTTCGTTTCTCTTCCTCCCGCACAAAACGGATCAGGCCATCCCTTTCCATTTTGGAAAGGCTGCCGTACATGGTGCCGGGGCTCAGCCGGATTTCCCCTTGGGTGAGCGCTTCTACCTGCCGGATAATGCTGTAGCCGTGGGCCTCCTGCCGCATACCAAGCAGGATATAGAAGCCGGTTTCTGTCATGGGCACATACACTTTTTTGATGTGAGCGTCCGTTTTATCACCTTCTTAATAGATACGCACTACAATGTATCGCACTGCTTAATATAACTATAGCACCGCGATGTATCTTTGTCAAGTATTGTTTTATAAAACGGCAGGACGTCACAGCGCTTTGGGGGGTGCGAATAAGGGGGAAGTTTGCCGGAAAATGGATTGACAATCGCCTGCCGCTGTGCTATGATAATTCCGGACAGATTTTGTCCGCCGCTTTCTCTCCGGCAAAAACGGCAGAGAAGGCCAGATTCAGGGGTGCTGGGGAATGGCCCGGCTGAGAGGAAGCTCCTTGCTTCAAACCCTTTAACCTGATACGGGTAATACCGGCGCAGGGAGAATTGGCAGAAGCTTTTTGCACAATTTCGCCCTGTTTTCCTACGGAGAACGGGGCGCTTTTTTTGTAAACAACCCCCTTCCGCCTTTCTCCAAAAAACAAAACGAAAGGCGGAACTTCAAAATGAAAAACCAGATGACAAGAAACCAGAAAACCCGGATGCTTATTGAAAGCGCACTGATGATTGCTATGTCCATTGTGCTTTCCTACCTTCATCTGCCTGCTTTGCCCCAGGGAGGGGATATCAGCCTGTGCAGTATGGTGCCGCTGATTTTTATCGCCTACCGCTACGGCTGGAAGTGGGGGCTGTTTAACAGCTTTGTGTACTCGGTGCTGAATATGCTGCTTCACTCCGTTGCAACCCCTGCTGTACCCAGTTTTTTCTACTATACCCTGATGATTTTGCTGGACTACCTGCTGCCCTCTATGTTGGTATGTGTGGCTCCTGCTATCAGCGGTTTGCTGGAAAAAAGCGGCAAGGGCGGCAGGATTGTCAGCATTGGCGTGGGCACTGCAGGGGGGATGTTCCTCAAATATATCTCCCACATTCTTTCGGGCGTGCTGCTGTGGGCCTCTTATGCGCCGGAGGGTATGAATGTGTGGTGGTATTCTTTGGTATACAACGGTACTTACTGCCTGCCGGAGCTGGTGCTGAACACAGTGGTGTTCTGCCTGCTGGCCAAGTGCATTGACTTTAAAACCCTGAAGCGCCCTGTGGCCCCCGCCCCAGAGCAGGCCTAAAACAAGGCTGCAAAAACCCCCTTTCCGCTTACGTCCCAAAAGACGGCGGGAAGGGGGTTGTTTTTATCAGGACGAATGCTGTGCTTATGGCGCCGGGGGAGTTGGGAAAAGCTGTTTAGTCCAGCCGGAACACCTGCTCCAGCTGGGGCTGCGCGCCGGTTTGGGGGTCCATTTCCAGCTCCAGGACGTCCTGCATGTATTCGTTCCAGCGGGCTACCACCGGGCTTTGCGCCTGCACCTGCTGGGCGTAGGCGATGCCCTTTGCGCATTCATAATAGCCGAAAAGCTCTCCGCCGCAGTAAAAAATGCTGTAGTTGCAGATGCCCGCCTGCTGCAGCACCTCTACCAGCTCGGGCCAAATTTCCGCATGGCGGCGCTGGTATTCCTCTTTACAGCCGGGCTTGACTCTGCCTTTCCAGGCAACGTGTTCCATGATGTGCTCCTCCCTTTTTTTCTATTTTCAGGGGACAGGGCTGCAGGTTTGGTTGTTCACAGGCTGCCCACAAAACGCAAAACAACCCCTCTGCAGGACGTCCTGAAAACAATGGGATGCGGCCGGCACAGGGGTGTTTTATTTTACTCTACAGGGGTTTTGGAGGCTTCCTCTACCCAATCCGGGTCCTCCTCAATGTGGGGCAGCGTTAAGGTATCCCCCGGCGCCATGGTGATGGAGAAGGGGTGGGAGAGAAAGTTCCCCAGCAGCTGGCCGCTATCCCGCAGCAGCTTATATTTCAGGATGCCGATTTGTGTTTTGGCGTCCTTAATCCGGTTATCCAGAACCATCTGCAGCGCCTGGTCAAAGGGCACCTTGATCACGTCCAAAAACTCGTCCGGGTCCAGCTCCTGCTCTCCATAGCTTAAATCGGTGGCAAAAAAGATCCGGATGACTTCAGTATCATAGGCCGGGGTAGGCAGCAGCTCGCATAAAAACTCATACTGCCCTGCCTCGTAGCCGGTTTCTTCCTTTAATTCCCGGCGGCCGCATACGGCGGGATCCTCCCCAGGAAGCAGCTTACCGGCAGGCAGCTCCAGAACCTCCCGCTCAAAGGGGTGGCGGTACTGGCTTACCATCAGCAGGTTATCCTCCCTATCAATAGCCACTACGCAAACCCCGCCGGCATGCTCCACAATCTCCCGCTTGGCAGTGTTGCCGTTGGGCAGCTCTACGGTATCCCGGCGCAGGTTCAAAATTTTCCCTTCATAAATCCGTTGGGTATCCATGGTCGTTTCCATAATCACAGCCATTCCTTTCTTTGCAAATCTGCCGTCCTTGTCCTCAGGGCTAAAGGACAGCTGTAACGTCATAAACTGAAAGGGAAGGTTCCCTCAAAGCTCTTGTTGAAACAAGCTATAAACAGTGTAGCACACTTTGCTGTTTTTGTACAGTGTGTCTTGAAAATCAATTTTTGGTTTCCAAGCAAGGCCTAAAAGACCGCTGCGCATTTTCAAAAAAATATACAAAACAGGGAGGCTCAGTTTATGGAAATCTTTTTTGAAAAAGCCCCGGAGTACTCATCCCTCGCCGAAAAATGCCGGGAGCTTAGCTCCACCGGCTTTTTTACCCTAAGCACCATTGGACGCTCCTTTTTGGGCAAGGAGCTGTTCGCTCTCTCCCACGGCGCGCCGGAAAACTGTACTCTTCTGGTAGGGGGGGTTCATGGGTCCGAGTGGATTACCACCCTGCTGCTGCTCCAGTTTGCCCAGGAGCTTGCCCACATCCCCCCAGGCAGTGAACGGGACTTTGGCGGCATCTCTCTGCCCCGGGCTTTAACGGGGCGCCCTTTTACCATAATCCCATGCCTTAATCCGGACGGCACAGCGATTGCGGTTTTCGGCCCGGAGGCGGGGCTTTGCCAGGGGGAGGGCATCCAACAGCTGCTGGAGGCAAACCCCGGCGCCGTATGGCAGGCCAATGCCCGGGGGGTGGACCTGAACCATAATTTTGACGCCGGGTGGAAGCTTCTCCGCAAGATGGAGCAGCAGCAGGGCATTACCGGCCCGGCCCCGGGTAAGTACGGCGGTCCCGGGCCGGAAAGTGAGCCGGAATCCTCTGCTGTAGTGCGCTTTTGCCGCAAATACCGCCCACGTCAACTGTACGCCTATCATTCTCAGGGGGAGGAGATTTATTATCAGTACGGGAACAACACCCCGGGGCGGGCTTCCTTGATTGCTTCCCTGCTGGCGGCGTCCTGCGGGTACACGGTTTGCAAGCCGGAGGGGACTGCTTCTCACGGCGGCTTAAAGGACTGGTTTATTGAGGAGTTTGCCCGCCCCGGCTTTACTTTGGAGGTGGGGCGCGGCAAAAATCCCCTGCCTGCCGGAGACCTGCCCGCTATTTACCGCAAGCTGCGGGAGGCTATGGCCTTGAGCTTGGTTTTATAGAAAGAGCGGTTACTCTATTATGAAAGGAAGAACGATCATCACGATTCCAAATACTATAAATAAAATACCGCCAAATTTTGTGCTGAATAAATAGAAATCAGACGGTTCGTCTGCTCGATAGGATTTCCATTTTTCTGTTAGCTCCCAAAATAAGGCAGGCTTCAAAAAAAGGAATATTCCGATTGCAGCAAAAATAATTCCTCCAACAATAGGCTCTACCATGTGGATTCCTCCTCAAAATGATCGGTTTATCATCTTATCATCGGCCATGTCCATAGGACGACCGTCTCCTATTTATACATACTTGCCTGCGTTAAGTATACCATAATAAACGCATCCGGTGCAAGGTGTTATTGACAAAAGCGCAGTGGAATAAAACGGCAGAAGGTATTTTGAAAGACAAGCGCGACGGACTCTATTGCTTTTTCCTCTAAACCCATATATAATAAGGAAAGCAGCGGAAAAGAAAGCCCGCTGTGCCAAAAAAACTAAAGGAGGCACGGATTTCAAATGCGCATCAGAAGATATATGGGAGCAGTCTTGTCCCAAAAAGAAGAAAGGAACACCGCTTTACTGGAATAGAAACAGAGAAAGGAACTATATGCACGAAATACATGAAATAACCGAGGCCCAGCCCCAGCGCGCCCTGCTGGCCGCTGTAGATTTGGGCGAATATGACGCAGAGGTTTCGTTGGAGGAGCTTGCGGAGCTGGCCCGTTCGGCCGGGGCGGAAGTGGTGGCGAGGGTTTCTCAAAAGCGGCCGGAGTTTGACCCGGCTACCTGTATGGGGCCGGGGCGTTTGCAGGAAATTAAGGAGTTCTGCAAAGCAGAGAACATTGACCTGCTGATTTTTGACCATGAGCTTTCCGGCAGCCAGCAGCGGAACATTGAGCAGATAACCAACCTGCCGGTAGTGGACCGCACCACTTTGATTTTAGACATCTTTGCCCAGCGGGCCCGTACCAGTGAGGGCAGGCTGCAGGTAGAGCTTGCCCAGCAGAAGTACCGCCTGCCCCGATTAGGAGGGCAAGGGCTTGCGCTCTCCCGGCTGGGGGGCGGCATTGGTACACGGGGGCCTGGTGAGTCTCAGCTGGAGAGCGACCGCCGGCACATTCGTCGAAGAATTACCTATTTGGAGGAGCAGTTGGAGAAGCTTTCCAACCGGCGGGAGCTTACTCATCGCCGCCGGGCTAAGGACGGGGTGATCACCGCTGCGATTGTAGGATATACCAACGTGGGTAAATCCACTTTGCTGAACGCTTTAACCCAGGCCGGGGTGCTGGCGGAGGATCGTCTTTTTGCAACCTTGGACCCTACCGCCCGGGCCCTTACCCTGCCGGACGGCAGAACCGTTATGCTGATTGACACTGTGGGCCTGGTACGCCGGCTGCCGCATCATTTGGTGGAGGCTTTTCGTTCCACTTTGGAGGAGGCCTCTCACGCTGACCTGCTGCTGAATGTCTGCGATATTTCCTCTGACGAGGTAGAGGAGCAGCTTGCTATTACCAAGCAGCTGATGGCGGAGCTTGGCGCGGCGGATACCCCGGTGCTCACTGTCCTGAATAAGTGTGATAAGGTGGAGCAGATTCCTCTGCCGGTGAACGATCAGGTTGCTTTAATTTCCGCCAAGACAGGTTTCGGCTTTGAGGAGCTGCTGCGGAAAATTGCCTTAAACCTCCGTCCCTCTCAGGTAAACATGACGCTGCTGCTCCCCTATGATCAGGCGGGGCTGCTGGCAAAGGTGCGGGAGGAGGGCAAAGTCCTCTCGGAGGGATATACCCCAGAGGGCATATTAGCGCAATGCCTGGTGGAACAGAAAATCCTCTATCTTGTACAGCAGTACGCCCGGTAGTCAGGCTTTTGGGGGACGTCCTGCAAGTTTATAATTCCAGGCCAAAAATAGGGCGCCCTTGTCAGCGGGGCGCCCAAAATTACTTTGAAGTTAAAGCTGATTGCTGTTTTAATAAAAAAATTATAGCATTTTGCGCTGAAACCGTCTCATTTCCTGTTAAAATCCACTTTGTTTTACAGTAAAAATGAAAACGAATTGCACAAATATTAGCTATAATCCAAAATTCATTCTTATATGTTCACATTGCAGCAGCCTACTTTTTACCTCTGGCATAATCTCCAAAGCTCTCAATCATGGTTTGCACATAGGGCAGGCTATCCTCCGGAAGCTGGGAGATCAGCACCATTAAATCTCCTCGAATCGATTGATTCTGCGCCATTTTTCCAGTCAACAGCAGGTCGGCAGAGACCTCCAAGGCCTGAGCCAGCTGATATAGCACTTCCGCCGAGCAGCCTTTCCTCCCGCTTTCAATATCATACAAAAAACGGTCGGTAATTTCAGCCTTGGCTGCCAACTTCTCCCGAGAAAGCTTCCGGATGGTACGCAGCCGGGCAATTCGTTCCCCCACCTCACAGTTAAACACATTCTTTTCCTTCATTGCTTTCCTCCTGTTTTGGCATCTCGTGGGCAAACAACCGTGCTTTTGGTACAGGGCACAGGTATGTTATAATCTTTTGGATGGTGGTTCTTCTTTGTAATAAGCAGGGACAGAACTGCCTCATTGTGTTTTTTGCTACATATCAAATATATAGATTGTGCAAAATATATGAAAAAAATGCTAAATAACCGCTGTTCTTTTCTATACCCTATGTTACCGAATTTTGTCGAAATTTATCATGAATTATTGTTCAAAAAATCATTGACATTCAGGAACTAATGTTGTAATATATAGATGTCATTCCGCAATAATACCGGAACTATAGTACACTATAACGATAGGTTTTCCAAGCACATGAGCTTTTATTTGCCCAGAAATCTTTCGGTTTTATCTCACAAAACTGCTATTGTTTTGGAAGCGGCTTACTGCTTGCCGGAGTGTGCCGGCAGCTACAATTTTTTGGTTACAAAACTGGCGCCAATAGCCCCAGTTTTTGTAATAACCCCTAGAAAACGCCGAACAGCCTGCCGGGAAGAGAACACCGGCAGGCTGTTTGGCGTTTATTTGGGCGCAAAAGCATCTGCCCCCGCTTACGTCCTAAAAACGCCGGCGGGGGCAGATGCTTTTTTGGGAAGGGCTCAGCCCTCCTTATTGTTCATAAAGTCTTTTAGCTTATCAAAAAAGTTTTTCCGCTTTTCATAATTTTTATCGGAGGAGAGGTTCTCAAACTGTTTGAGGGCCTCCTTTTGCTTGTTGCTCAGGTTGCGGGGCACCTCAATAGAAACCCGAACATACTGATCCCCTCGCCCTCGTCCATTGACGTAGCTGATGCCCTTGTTCCGCAGCCGGAAGGTGGTGCCGGGCTGTGTTCCCTCCGGCACGTCGTAGGTAACCTTGCCGTCAATCGTAGGCACGGTGACTGAATCCCCCAGCACTGCCTGGGTGAAGGTGATTGGCACCTCGCACCAGACGTCGAAGCCGTCCCGCTCAAAAATCGGGTCCGGGCGGACGGATGCAGTAACATTCAGGTCCCCTGCAGGGCCGCCGTTCACACCGTGATCCCCTTGGCCGGACATAACAAAGGTCTGGCCGTCGTCAATGCCGGCTGGGATAGAAACCGAAATCGTTTGGGTACGCCGCACCCGGCCCATACCCCGGCAGGCGGTACAGGGCTCCTTAATTACCTTGCCCTTGCCGCCGCATCGGTCACAGGCACGGCTGCTTTGCACCACACCAAAGGGAGTACGCTGCTGCACCCGTACCTGGCCGGTTCCGTTACAAACAGAGCAGGTTTCGGGCTGGGTACCCTCTGCCGCGCCGGTGCCCTTACAGTGCTCGCACCGTTCCAGCCGCTGGATAGAAATCTCCTTTTTACAGCCCTTGGCCGCTTCCATAAAGGAAAGAGGAATCTGCACCGAAACATGGTTGCCCCGAATCGGCCCGTTGGGATTACGGGTACGGGTGCCAAACCCTCCGCCGCCAAAAAAGTTCTCAAAAATATCTCCGATATCCCCAACATCAAACCCGAAGCCGCCTCCGTAGGCGCCGCCCCCCCCTGCATTATAGGAAGGATCTACTCCCGCATGGCCGAACTGATCGTACCGGACGCGCTTTTGACTGTCGGAAAGTACCTCGTAAGCCTCGTTGACCTCCTTAAACTTCTCCGCCGCGTTTTGGTCGTTGGGGTTTAAGTCAGGGTGATACTGCTTTGCCAGCTTCCGGTACGCTTTTTTCAGCTCATCGTCCGAACAGCCCTTGGCTACCCCAAGAACCTCGTAATAATCTCTTTTTTCTGCCATAAAACCAACCCTCTCAAGCTTCGTTGTAAGCATTCAGGACGAAACTGCCCGCTTACGTCCCAAAAAGCGCTTATGTGCCTTATAGGAATGAAAAACACCGGAAGGGGAACCCTTGCGGAACTCGCAGGGATTCCCCCGTTAAAATATACTGGCTGGTTTTACTTGTCGTCCTCAGCTTCCCGGAAGTCAGCATCCACATAGTCCTCTTTGGGGGCTCCGGTATCCTGAGGCGCATCCTCACCCTGGGGGGCTGCCTGCTGGTATACCTTGGCAGAAACCTCATACAGCTTGTTCTGCAGGGCCTCCTGCTTTGACTTGATGGCGTCCATATCAGTACCCTTCAAGGCTTCCTTCAGGTCGTTGATCTTCGCTTCCAGGTCAGACTTTTCATCGCCGGAAAGCTTATCGCCCAGATCCTTGATGGTTTTTTCACACTGGTATACCATCTGGTCGGCGCCGTTGCGAGTGTCAATTTCCTCCCGGCGCTTTTTGTCTTCCTCCGCAAACTGCTCGGCTTCCTTCACGGCCTTCTCAATATCATCCTTGGACATATTGCTGGAGGAGGTGATGGTGATATGCTGCTCCTTACCGGTACCGATATCCTTGGCGGATACGTTTACAATACCATTGGCGTCGATATCAAAGGTTACTTCAATCTGCGGTACTCCTCTGGGAGCAGCGGGGATGCCGTCCAGATGGAACATGCCCAGGGTTTTGTTGTCTCTTGCCATTTCACGCTCGCCCTGAAGAACATGAACCTCAACGGAAGTCTGGCCGTCAGCAGCGGTGGAGAACACCTGAGACTTTTTGGTGGGGATGGTGGTATTCCGGTCAATCAGCTTGGTGAACACGCCGCCCAAGGTCTCCAGACCAAGGGAGAGGGGGGTTACATCCAGCAACAGGATACCTTTGACATCACCGCCCAGCACGCCGCCCTGAAGCGCCGCACCAATGGCGACACATTCGTCCGGGTTGATGCCCTTGAAGGGATCCTTGCCGGTAATTCCCTTTACAGCGTCCTGCACGGCAGGAATACGGGAGGAACCACCTACCAGCAGGATTTTATCCAAGTCAGTGGCTTTCAGTCCGGAGTCGTTCAATGCCTGACGAACCGGGCCCATAGTAGCCTCTACCAAATCGGCAGTCAACTCGTTGAACTTAGCTCTGGTCAGGGTGACGTCCAGATGCTTGGGGCCTGTAGCATCCGCAGTGATAAAGGGCAGGTTTACGTTGGCAGTGGTTACGCCGGAAAGCTCGATCTTCGCCTTCTCAGCCGCTTCCTTCAGCCGCTGCATCGCCATTTTATCATTCCGCAGGTCAATCCCGCTGTCCTTCTGGAACTCAGAGGCCAGGTAGTTGATTACCCGCTCGTCAAAATCGTCTCCGCCCAAGCGGTTGTTGCCGGCGGTTGCAAGAACCTCCTGCACACCGTCGCCCATTTCAATGATAGAAACGTCAAAGGTGCCGCCGCCCAGGTCGTACACCATAATCTTTTGGTCCTGCTCTTTGTCCACGCCGTAAGCCAAAGCAGCAGCGGTGGGCTCGTTGATAATACGCTTTACATCCAGGCCGGCGATTCTGCCTGCGTCCTTGGTAGCCTGACGCTGTGCGTCGGTAAAGTAAGCGGGCACCGTGATAACCGCCTCACTTACCTTTTCACCCAGGTAAGCCTCGGCATCCACCTTCAGCTTCTGCAGGATCATTGCAGAAATTTCCTGAGGGGTATAGCCCTTGCTGTCAATAGAAACCTTATAATCGCTGCCCATATGGCGCTTAATGGAGCTTACAGTCCGCTCCGGGTTGGTAATAGCCTGGCGCTTTGCTACCTGGCCCACCATACGCTCTCCTGTCTTGGAAAAAGCAACGACAGAAGGGGTAGTTCTCGCACCCTCTGCGTTAGCTACTACCACAGCCTCTCCGCCCTCCATTACAGAAACACAGGAGTTTGTTGTACCAAGGTCAATGCCGATGATCTTTCCCATAATTCTATTCCTCCATATCCTTTTGTACTGTAAATTTATTGAAAATCAACCGGAATACAGGCAGGCTGCCTGCGGCTAATTTGCTACCTGAACCATTGCAAACCGGAGCACCCTGTCCCCGATTTTATAGCCCTTCTGGAACACCTGGGTAATGGTGTTATCCGCTACGGTATCATCCTCCAAATGCATCACCGCATTGTGGAGGGCAGGGTCAAACTCCTCCCCCGCTTCTCCAAAGGAAACTACCTCCAGCTTACCCATAATCTCCTGGAAAGAACTGTAAATCATCTCCACCCCTTTGCGGAACTCCAGATCCTGGGTTTCACAAGCCAGTGCCCGCTCAATGTTATCGCACACCGGCAGCAGCTTGGCTACAGTATCCGCTACAGCGCCGGGGTAGATAGCGTCCTTTTCCTTCTGAGACCTCTTGCGGAAGTTATCATACTCCGCCATGGTACGCAGCAGCCTGTCGGTAAGGGCCGCGTTTTCCTCTTTCAGACGTGTCAGCTCATCCGGTTCCTTTGGCTCTTCCTTCGGCTGCGGTTCTGTCTGAACCTCTGCCGGGTCAGCCGCCGGCTCGGTGGAATCGACAGGCATTTCCGCCTCAGGCGTTGCCTCCTGCTCCATCTCTTCCGGGACGTCCCACCCGGTTTTCTTCTCATCCTCTTGGTTGGGCACCTTCAAATCCCCTTTCATCAAGCGCAACATGCGCAAAGCATTTGTTGTATCTGCCGCCGGCTTTCAGCTTATGGTATCAAACCGACCGAAGGTTTCTGCCAGAAGCTTTCCCAGGGTATCAGCAAAATATTCCATGTGAGGGATCAGCCTGGGATAATTAAGCCTTACTGGCCCTACCAGCATTACCGCCCCGCCGCCCCGAGTGCCAATAGCGTACCTGGTTACTGCCACAGCAGAGCCTGTAAGCTCCTCTCGGGTGTTTTCCCTGCCGATCGTCAGGGTAGTTTTGGTATTTCCCCGCAGAATCATTCGGGTTAGCTCCTCCCTGTTCTGCAGGAAGGTAAGCAACTCGTAGGCCACCGGAGAGAATTCCCGGTAGGAGAGCAGATTAGTAAAGCCCTCCACATAAAACTGGCCCTCGTTGATCTCCCGGCAAAGCTCATAAATTGCCGAAAGCACCGGAGTAAAAATCTGGGAATAATCCCCCAGCGGGATAGCCACCGCGCTTAAATACTGGGAGGTAATCTCATTCAGTGAAATACCGCCCAGCCTGCCGTTGGCATACTGGTTAAAAAACTCCGCAATTTGAGGGGTTACCTGGAAATCCACCCGGCAAACCTTCGTTTTGATCATGCCGTTGGAGGCAATCAGCAAAATGGCCGCTGTGCGCTCCCCTGCAGGGATTACCGCAATCCGATTGACCACCACCTGACGGGGCGTCAGGGTAGAAATCACAGCGGCACAGCCTGTGTATTCAGCCAAAACCTGGGCGGAGGATTTCAGCAGCTGTTCCGGGTCCGGATTACGGACATTGAACATAGCCTCAATCTCATTTTTTTCCCGCTGGGTCAGGGGTACAGGCTGCATCAGGCTGTCAATATAAATCCGGTACCCCAGATGAGAAGGGATTCTGCCGGCAGAGGTGTGAGGCTGCTCCAGCAGACCCATCTCAAACAGCACCGCCATGTCGTTGCGGATAGTGGCAGGCGAAACCCCAATATTCAGCTGCTCCGAGAGTACCTTAGAGCCCACAGGCTCCCCGTTTACCGTATAGATGCGGACGATAGCGTCCAAAATCTTCAGCTTTCTCTCATCCAGTTTCATGGGTTTTCTCCTTCATCTTTCCCCTTTTGCCAGGGCGCTGTTTGCTTTTCAGATGCCTGGTTTTATAAGTTTAGCACTCTCATTGATTAAGTGCTAAACTTAATTTATCACAGTTTTTTCCGTTTGTCAATAGGAATTTTATTTGTTCACAAAGGTTTCACAAACTTTACTTTTTTCAGGGACGAAGCTGCTGCCCGCTGTGCAAGCGCTTATAAAAAGGCCCGCCTGCCTGGGTGGCTTTGGAAAAATGCGCAAAAAAATCCCGCAGCTGTCACGTCCCCTAAAAGGACGAAACTGCTGCGGGTAATTTTTTACTACTTGGTTTTGAACTGCGGGGCCTTGGGGTTAGGATTCTTGGTAACGGTTACAGTTTTTTTGGCTTCGTCGCCAGATACCAGCTTTGCCATTACCACAAACCGGTCGTCACTGCGGTTGGCGCCGCTGGCGGTCCGGTAAGCGTCCGTGCAGGTGGAAAGGGTCAGGATTTTATCGTTAGTGGTAACCTCAACATCATAGTTATGAAGACTGCGCTTTTTGGCTTCGTCCAACAGGGTTTGGTAAGCCTTGGTGCCAGGATTGGGGGTATAGTAGTCCAGCTCCTGCTCACAGACAAACACAGCGAATACCTGATACACCAGATCCTGCTCCTCCGTGGAATAATAGAGATACTGGTTATTTTTGGCAAAATCCAGGTTTTTAAAGGCAATCAGCTGGGCAAACATCACGTCTGTATCCCGGTTGACATAAGCCTTGGCCCAGGGATTCGTCCAGTTGTGCCCATACAACACCATGTTTTTGGAAATTTGAGTGGACTTGCCGTATTTATTCCGGCAGTCACCCCAGATTACACCATTATAGCTGTATTTCTTATCGTAGCCCTTTTGGGTATAGTAGTCATTATCATTTTTCGGGCTTTTTACCACTGCGTAGTCAATGTTAGTACCGGGAATTCGAATCCACGCAGTAACATCCGAGTTGGTTTTTTTCCAAGCCTGAATGGAACTGATTCTGGACACTGTGCCGGCTGGTGTAGTATAGCTGGAGCTATTATCCTTGCTGCCACCAATTATGATAATCTCACCCGATCTGCTGGAACTGCTGCTCTTGCTGGAACTGGAGCTGCTGGTGCCGCCGTTAATCCGAATAGTAGTACCGGTACGAGTGTCGGATTCTTCCTCATCGTCCTCGTCTTCATCCTCGTTCCAATCGCTCCATTCCAGACGATCCTTTTCCCTCTGCTCCCGCTCCTCATCTGTAGGAATATACAAAGCCTGGGCACTTACAAACATAGAGCTGACGGCTGCTGTTGCCAGTACTGCCGCAATCAGCCTTCTAAACAAACCGGACTTCTGCTTACTGCTCATTTGACTTCCCCTCCAAATGATTTTTCTCATTGCTTCCACTCAAAAGGATACACCAAAAAGGGCCTAAAACCCCAATAACGTGTATATTATAGCATAAAAGCCACAGATTTCCAACTATAGATTTTGCCATAAATCGCAGTACTATATTTGTGCAAACTACCAATTTCTCCTACCCTTTGCATCGAAAAAGCTATACATTCTGTTTTATTGTTCCTCTAAAAAACAAAATGTAAAGCTTTTTCATGGGACGTCGTAAAGCCTCTGCTACCGGCAGGCCTTCAGGCAATGCCCAGGAATGCAGCGATGCGCGACGTCCCAAAGGCAAATGGGGTTACCGGCGTTTTTCGCCCATTACTACAATGGCGTTTACATCCGGCCCGGCATTGATGGAAATACAAGCCCCGATCTGGTACATTCCCACAGGGCTGTAGCCCAGCTGCTTGACCGCCAATTTTTGGAAAGCGGCGCCGTGCTCCTTGCTCTCGCCGTTCAGCAGCAGGTAAGGCTGACCCTCCTGCTTGCTGCGCTGGGTAAACCATTTGATCAGGGCAGCAGGCACGTTCTGGTCACCCCGAACCTTTTCCACAATCTTCATTTCCCCGTCGATAATGCTGATAATTGGGCGCAGGCCAAGCACCTCCCCCACAAAAGCGGCAGCACAGTTAATTCTGCCGGACTTTTTGGCAAACTTTAGGGTATAAGGGGCAAAATAAATCTCAACTGAGCTGAAATAGTCCTCCAGATAGCCTAAAATCTCCCGGGTTTGAGCGCCGGCCTCTATCTTCTCCAAAGCGGTTAAAACAGCGTGGCCGTAGGCAATGGTATAACTAAGGGAATCCACTACGTTGATCTGCACATTTTTATACTGCGGGTTTTCCTCATAGAACAGATCCTTTGCCATATTGGCGGAGTTATACATCCCGGAACCCTTGCTGTTGATGGTTACCACAATGATACTGTCGTAGCCCTCTTTTACCGCCTCCAGGTAGCTTTCGGCAAACTGCAGGTGAGAAACAAAGCTGGTTGCGGGAATTTCCTTCGCCTCGTTAAGAATCCTGTAGAAATCTTCAAAGCCGAAATCCTCCCGCTCATAGCAGCTTTTGCCGTCCACTGTAATGGGGATTCGGAAAATTTTCAAATTTTGATACTTTTTTTCGTCTTCAAAGGGTATATCACAGGCCGAATCGGTAATGATTTTAATTTTTTCCACAGTTACGCATCCTCCCAGTTAAATTTGGTTAAACTGCCTTTTCTTTGCAAGGTGGGGAACTCCCACTGCCGCAGCACCTCGTACGCACCGATTGCCACAGTGTTAGAGAGGTTCAGGCTTCGTGCCCCCTCAATCATGGGCAGGCGGACACAGCGCTCTGGATGGGCATACAGCAGCTCCTCCGGCAAACCCTTGTCCTCTCTGCCAAACAGCAGGTATACCTGCTCTAGGCCGGGGTAATGCTCCCCGCTATAAAGGCTTCTTCCCTTGGTCGTAAAATAAAAAAACTGCTCCTGATACTGCCGGTTTTGTTCCCAAAAATGCTGCCAGCCTTCATAACAGGTAATGTCCAAAAGGTGCCAGTAATCCAGGCCCGCCCTTTTCAGCTTTTTATCATCAATTTGAAAGCCCAGCGGCCCCACCAGATGCAGCCTTGCTCCAGTAGCGGCGCAGGTTCTGGCAATATTCCCGGTGTTTTGGGGAATCTGCGGCTCCACCAAAACAATATTCAGCTGTTTCGTATTCAAACCCTCCCCAGCGTATCGGCGCAAACTTTTGTACCCTTCTATTAAACTATAAATTTGCCGGAAAGGCAAGGAAAAATTTGCCCCCACACTCCTTTTCTTTTGGGACGTCGTTGGGCCGCTGCTCTCCAAAGCCTGATACAGCGTGGGGATGCTTTGTCGAAATACCGGCGGAAAAACAAAATTCCTTTATATATTCTGTCATTCCGCTTTTTTGCCACAAAATATGTTGGCAGTTGTCTATTTTTTGCAGGGACGTCCTTTCAAGTCCGAAAGCTGCCGCTCATACCGGTAATATCGAAAACCGTTTTCCTCCTTAATATATCGGAATCCAACCTTTTCAAGCACGTGCTGGCTTCGTTTGTTTTTCTCTATTGTATCAGCATTTACTGCGGCCATTCCCAAAACATCAAAAGCGTATTGCAAGGCCAGACGTTCTGCACAGGTTCCGTATCCATGCCCTTTTACCGTATCATTCTGCATATGGATACTTAATGTACACTCCTTGCTCTCCCAGTCTATCTGTTTCAGTTGAAGCTCTCCAATCGGTACATTGTCCTTCATAATTGCCAGCAGAACACGGGATGGGTTTTGCTTTGCTTCAAAATACCTGTTCACCGCATTTTCATCATATTGATAGGTTTTGAACAGATTCATATCCATGTATATATCCGGATCATTCTCCCAACCCTTATATAATTGGTGGCAAATGCCTTTTGTCATAACGCACAGAGATATTTCTTTCACCGCAGTTCCTCCAGATTCCAGTTTTTTGTTATTCTGCAATCTTATTCCAACATATGGAGGATGGGAGGGAGCCCATCCTCCTGAATAAACCCTCTGCAAACGAAAAGCGCCAAGGGGCTTTGCCCCCTGAACCCCCGCCACCTTTGCAAAAAGGTGGACGAAACGTTTTTCCGCTCTGTATGTCCTAAATAAAGCCTCCTGAACACAAAGCGCTGTCATGTCCCTCAAAACAAAAAGACAGTACAAGAATAAGCCTTGCACCGTCCCTTTGTCTTTTTCATGAAAAACCCTGTTCCGGGACGTCTTAAAAATTCCACTCGCCCCGATTCGCCGCTTTTACCTGCATAATACCGGTATCTGCGTAAAAATAAACTGTCCGGCCATAGTTTTTGCCGGTGTCCTCCGCGATGATCTGGATGCCCTGCCGGGCCAAAGCCTGATGCACCGCGTCCACGTTTCTTTTTCCGATATTTCCGATTGCACTGTTTGACGTGGCAGAGCCAAACATCTGGGCCCCCCCTGCAATCTTCGCCTTCATCCTTGCCTTACTTGCTCCCATCGCCAGCATCTTCTGCACCAGGATGGGAATTGCCGTATCCGCATAACGGTAAGCCTGTCCGTCCGCTTTCCCTCCACTGGTAGGAAGCATGATGTGGGAAAGGCCTGCAACCTTCGTGACATTATCATATAAGCAGATCCCGATACAGGACCCCAGTGCGAAGGTTACCAAGGTATCCGGCGCACGTGCAACATTCAAGTCAGAAATTCCAACCTTGATAAGCTGACTCATAGTTCTATCCCCAGGTTCGTCATAATTTTTTCCAAGGAAACCATATCAGGCATTAACAATACATGGTTGGGGGCATTTAAGTCCCGTCCCGAAAATTCGTCGGAAATGAAAAGGATTTTATCGCTAATGTCAGCAAAATGCACCGCCGGCACACTGAGGATGGCCCCCACCATATCCACGCACATGGAGGGTACGGTAATGTTGAGGGACAACCCGGTCAGATCAGAAATTGCGTTGGCATAGGAACCTGCCATAATGTTGGCAACCTCCTGGATTGCCGAATAGCTCATTTCGTCAAACTCACCCGATTCCGGAAGAGTCTGCCCCAGCAGGGAGGTAAGCAGGGAATTGGCAAAATCCTGGTGCAGCAGGAACATAATCATGCCCTCTACATCTCCCTCCAGGAACAGCAGAAGGCCTACGATCATCTGCTCCGGCCCGCCAAGCCGCTCTTCCACCTCACCATAGTCCAGAAAACTGACTTCTGGTACGCTGATGTCCACTGGGGTGACCAGCATGGACGCTAGAGCCGAAGCTGCATTACCTGCCCCGATATTACCAATCTCCCGAAGCACATCGATATGGGTATCGTTCAGGTCATCATAAGTATGAAATGCCAAGCGTCATCCCTTCCTTCCAAAATAAGCCCATTTACCGCAGATTATTGATAATCTGCTCCATTTCATCAGCGGTCTGCACCATCCGGGCATTCACCTGGAACGCCTTCTGGGTAACAATAACATCCACCATCTCATCCGCCAACTGTACGCCGGACTGCTCCAGCGCATTCTGGATCACCTGATAGGTTCTATCAAAATTAGCGGTAGTATTCTGCCCGCCATTTACCGAAACTGCCGCGCCGGAGGTAGCCGTTTCCCGGAATCCTCCCGGTGTGGTCTCCAGCCCATACGGATTGGGGAAATCATAAATGCCAATCCGATCCTTCAGCCCCTCCAAATCAAACAAGCCGCTCTGCGCATTGCGGGTAAGCTGAATGGTACGGCCCTGGGCGTCCAGCACATGGTAGCCATAGGCATTTACCAAATAGCCGTTCTCCCCCTCCATGCTGATGTCAAAGGAGCCATTACGGGTATACTGAATGCTGCCATCCGGCAGACTGAGGGCAAAAAGCCCATCGCCCATCAGGGCGAAATCCAGGGTACTGTTGGTTTGCAGAACAGGACCCTGTTCATAAAGCAGCTGGGTGTCTTCAATCTTCACCCCGTGCCCTACCAACGGCTCTTCCGCGCTATTCACCGCCATACGAGTATACAGCAGGTCACTAAAGGTGGACTTGCTGGGCTTATACCCCACCGTGTTGCTGTTTGCCACATTGTGTGAAATGCGGTTCATGCTTTCCTGGTAGGCGATCATGCCGGAAACACCGTTGAAAAAGGAAATATTCATTCTCTTCTCCTCACCCTTTCTAAAAGCTTCCGCGCCGGTCAGGGCGCTTCTATTTGCTCAGGCACTGCCTCCCCTCTCCGGTAAAAGTTTGGGGACACAACTGCCTGCTGACGCCTAAAAGCCAAAAACAAGGCCGTTTACAGCCATTTTTCAGGGACATAACTGCGCAGTTACGTCCTAAAAGCATAAATTACAGTGCAGCAATCTGGGTAGCCGCTTTCTGATCAATCTGGTCAATAATCTGCAGTGCAGTACTGCAGGCCTGGAACGCCCGCTGAGCCTCCATCGCCAAAGTGTACTCCCGGTTCATATCAATGTTAGAGCGTTCAAACCAGCCCTGTACAATGTTAGTGCTGCGGTCCACCGGCAGATTGGCCTCCATATCCTCCACCTGATACATGCCATTAGTCATCTGCTTGATCTCAGTTCCCTCCGGCGGAATCGTAACCAACAGCTTATCCACCAGATTGCCGGTTTCGTCGTAAATAGTACCGTCTGACTCCACAGTAAAGTATGAGGTAGGCAGGGTAATGGGGCCCTTTTCCCCTAACACCAGGCCATAGCCGGGAAGCTCCAGCTGATTCTGCTCATTTAAGTCGAAGCAGCCGTTACGGGTAAGATACTGCCCTCCAACCTGCTCCTCTCCATCCTCGCCCACTGTGGTAGTCTGGATGTTGAAAAAGCCCTGGCCGTCAATAGCAATGTCATAAGGACGGTTAGTCTCCTCCAAAGAGCTGGGATCATACTGGGTCAGCACCTCTTCCACCATACGGATAGGGGTACCTGTACCGATTCTGGCAGTGTTGGCCCCCTCAATCCGGGCAAGGTACTCATGCTCAAAGGTGGTAGATACCACCCTGGAAGCCCGGAACCCCGGCGTTTCCACATTGGACAAATTGTTGGTCAGCACATTCAGCACCCTCTGCTGGGTTAAAATGCCTGACGCTATGGTATAAAAGCCTCTTAGCATAACCGTTAACCTCCCATATATTGGGTTAATTTTTCCCGTAATTTTTTAATCAGCTTCCGGTTAATCTGCCCGATCCGCTGCTCGCTGACTCCCATCGTCTGCCCGATTTCCCTCATCGTCAAATTCTCGTAATAGTACAGGGACAAAACCGTACGCTCCTGGTCGTTCAGCTCATCTATAGCATCTGCCAAAGCCTGTTTCAGCTCCTGGCGGTCTACATTCTGTTGAGGGTCAAATTCATCGCCATATGAAGTGGAAGGGTGCATCTGAGAAGGTACCGCAAGCAGGGCTTCAAAGGACGTCATATTATCCCCGGACATCTCCACCATGCAGTCGTCATATTCCTGCAGGGACATGCCTGCTTCCTTAGCCATCTCGCTGCGGGTGGGGGTACGGCCCAACTTTGCGGTCAGGTCCCGCTCAATGTTGCTGATGCGAATATTTGCCTGCCTTACCCGCCGGGGCAGCCAATCCTGCTTACGGACATAATCAATAATGGAGCCCCGCACCTTTGTAAAGGCATAGGTAGAAAACTTCACATCCCGGCTGGGGTCAAACTTCTCTAAGCTGTCGATAATGGCGATTACACCCTGATTAAGCATCTCCTCTGCCGAGGCATAACGGTAAAAGGTGTTAGCCATTTTGGAAACAATTCCCTTTACAATATAGCTGTAATGCAGCACCAGCTGGTTCCGGAGCTCCTGGGAACCGTTTTTCTTATACTCCCGCACCAGCCGTTCCGCCTCTTCGGCCGTAAACTTTTCACGGTACAGATCTGACGATACCACGGGTCCCAAGCCTCCTTTCCATAGGATTGTTCACACAAAGCGTTAAGATAAAGCGATATTTCCCAGCGCCTGGATTTTAATATCCGGGTCAATCTCATTGAAGGAAAGCACTGTGATGTTGGGATAGAACTGGTCAATCAGCTTCTTAAAATACACCCGCACAATAGGTGACGTAATCACAATCGGGGTAGCAACCACGTCCTTGATTTTGTCGATCTCCCGGGTAGCCGCTGTTACAATCCCCTGGATCGTCTGAGGATCCAGCGCCAGGTAGGAGCCGGTGTCCATCTTTTTCACGGCGCCCATAATTTGGTTTTCAATGTTCGCATCCAGCCCAATTACCTTAAGCTGGCCTGCCTCGGCAAACCGGTGGGTAATGGTTCTCTTTAGGGACTGCCGGACGTACTCTGTCAGCATATCCATATCCTTTACAGTAACACCGTAGTCCGCCAGAGTTTCCAAAATCGTCTCGGTATCCCGGATAGGCACCCCTTCCCGCAGCAGGTTACAAAGAATCTTCTGCAGTGTGCCAACCGAAATAATAGTTGGGACGGTATCGTTGACAATAGCCTCATTTACCTTACGCATGTTCGTGAGGATATTGTTGACTTCCTGCCGGTTCAGCAGCTCATAAGCATGATTTTTGATCACTTCCGAAAGGTGGGTAATGATCACCGAGGTAGGATCAATCAAAGTATAACCAGCCAGCTCAGCCTTCACTCGGCGATCCTCGCTAATCCATTTGGCAGCAATGCCAAAGGCAGGCTCTACCGTCTCTATGCCTTCTATTGTGTCATGATCCGGGTCGGGCGCCAAGGCCAAATAATGGTCTACAAGCACCTCTCCGGTAGCCACCTGCTCTCCTTTTATACTAATAGAATACTGGTTGGGGTTAAATTGCCCGCTATCCTTCAAACGAACAGAGGGAAAAACCAGCCCCATCTCTGTAGCAAACTGCTTTCGGAACATTACCACCCTATCGACGAAATTGCCGCCGCTGGCCTCATCCACCAAGGGAATCAAGCTGTATCCAAAGGACATGGATATCTGATCCACATTCAGCAGGTTATATACGTTGTCAATGTTCTTATAGTAATCCGCCTCACTGGTAACCTCCTCGGTAACCGGCGGAGCTTCCGCGGCGGCGGCCAAAGCAGCTTTGGGGCCGCGGCGCAGCAAAATCAGGCCCAGTGCCAGTAAAACGCCAGACATCGTCAATACCTGCGGGATAGGGAATCCGATAAAACAGGTCATAGACATCGCCAGCGCAGCCATAATCAACACCATAGGCTGAGAAGAAAACTGCTGCACTACATCGTCATTCAGGTTGCTTTCGGAGGCTGATCGGGTAACAATCATACCGGTGGCAACCGAGATTAAAAGCGCGGGAATCTGAGACATCAGTCCGTCACCGACGGTAGCGGTAGAATAAATCTCCATAATGGTGGAAAAATCTCCCACATTATTGAGGAACCCCATAATAATACCGCCGATCAGGTTGATAAAGGTCGTCAGCAGCGACATAATAGCGTCGCCCTTTACAAACTTAGAGGCACCGTCCATAGAACCAAAGAAATCAGCCTCCCGCTGGATTTTGGACCGGCGGATTCTGGCGGTTTCCTCATCAATAATACCGGAACTCAGGTCGGCATCAATAGCCATCTGTTTACCGGGCATTGCGTCCAGCGTAAACCGAGCGGAAACCTCAGCCACACGCTCAGAACCCTTGGTAATTACAATAAACTGCACCAAAACGATAATCAGAAAGATAATCAAGCCGATTACCACATTGCCTTGAATTACGAAATTACCAAAAGTTTCAATTACCTTACCGGCGTTGCCGTTGTTCATCAGAATCTGCCGGGTGGAGGAAATATTCAGTGCCAGCCGGAACAGGGTGGTGATCAACAGCAGTGAAGGGTAAATGGAAAATTCCAGCGACTCCTTGATGTACATGGTAGTCAGCAGGATTACAAAGGAAATGGTAAGGTTGGTGATGAACATAAAGTCCAACAGCCAGGTGGGGAGCGGTACAATCAGCAGGAAAATAACCGCTACCACGAAGGCAGAAACCACGTTATTAAAAAGCTTCAAGCTACTTTCGCTCCTTCTTCTTTTTTAAGCTATATACAAACGCCAGCACTTCAGCCACAGGCTGGTAAAACTGGTCGGGAATCTCCCGGTCCAGATCCACCGTTTCATAAAGGCCCCGCGCCAGCGGTCTGTTCTCAGTAACAAACACGTCATTTTCTTCAGCCACTGCTACAATCCGCAGGGCTAAGCTATCCATACCTTTAGCAATTACCACAGGGGCGTTGTTCCGCTCCGGATTATACTTAATTGCCACGGCGTAATGGGTAGGGTTACGGATCACTACATCGGCACTGGGCACCTGCTGCATCATACGTTGACGAGCCTGGGCCTGCTGCCGTTCCCGAATCTTCCCCTTTACCTGGGGATCGCCTTCGGTCTGCTTATATTCTTCCTTAATCTCCTGTTTGGACATCCTCAGGTTTTTCTCGTAATCCCACCATTGGTAAAAGTAATCCGCCGCCGCCACAAACACCATGACGATAGCGGCATTTTTGGCTATTTCCAGCACCATATTACCGGTTGCAGCCATAGATTGCTCCAAGGTCATATCCATCATTTTGGGAAAGTTCCAAAATTCCCCCACAAACACATTCCAGATAATATATCCTAAAACGATAATTTTCGCAACAGATTTCAGCAGCTCCACAATTCCCCGCATGGAGAACATCCGCTTTATACCCTGCAAGGGATTCATCCGGCTAAACTTAGGCACCAGAGACTTCATGGTAAACAAGCCTTTCGTCTGTGCTACGGTACAAATAATAGTGACGAAACTGCAGATAAAAAGCATAGGCAGCGCCGCAATCACAAATACCAGGCAGCCATCCAAAAAGGTGGAGCGGAGCTCCGACGTCGTAAACTGGGTAACAGCACCTGCACGATCAATGTAATTTACCATGCAATTCTGCAGAGAAGTCATAATGTAAGGTCCCAAAAAGCTTAGCCCATAAAAAGTGGCCAACAGGGATAATACCACCGTAGCTTCCCGGCTTTGGAAGACGTTACCTTTCTTCCGTTCATCCTGTTTTCGTTTGGGTGTTGCTTTCTCGGTTTTCTCACCGGCCACAGTTCATCCCCCCTTTTTCGGCCAAACGGGTTAGGGCTCCTATTGCAAAGCCATAAATGCCCTTTGCAGATTCTCCAGCATCGTCCGCATATAATTGTCGATAAAAGAGGCTATGGGGCTGGAGAATGCAAGCAAAAGCAAAAAACCCAGCACCAGCTTAAACTGGACGTTGATGACAAACACATGAATCTGGGGAATCAGCTTCATCAGCACGCCCATAGAAAGCTCCAGCACAAATTCCGCCGCCATAAAGGGCAAAATCAGCCGTAACCCCAGCGAAAAAACTGAAACAAACAGCTCAATAAAAAACTGAGCGCTTTGGTCAGAAAATACTGCTCCTCCAATGGGCAGAATCTCAAAGGATGTTGAAAAAATACGGATCAATAACAGATGACTGTTGGTTGTAAAGATGAACATTACCAGCATAATGTTTAGCAAGTTGCTGGAAACCGACATCTGAATATTAGTTCCAGGGTCAAACACCTTGGCCATGGACATGCCAAACTGCATATCCATCATGTCCCCAACAAAAAACAGCATGTAATAATATACCTGGAACACAAACCCACAGGCAAAACCCACAAAAACCTCCCGCAAAATTCCCAACAGCAAATCCAGCGAGTTACCAGTAAAACTCTGGGACATAGCAATCCCCGGCGCCAACAGTGCCGTTACCAAAAAAACCAGCCCCATACGCACCATAGAAGGCACATTTCTGCGGTTAAAAAGAGGATTTAACCCTAAAAGTCCCCCGATCCGAGCAAAGGTAAGGGCCCACACCGGAGTATTCGTTACAATGGAACTTACCATATCACAGCCCCGCCATCAGGTTAAACAGGTCATGAACAAGCTCGCTGATCATGGTCATCATCCAGGAGCCGGAAACCAAAAGAATCAGCGCAATCACCAGCACCTTGGGCACAAAGGTCAAGGTCTGCTCATGGATCTGGGTAGCAGCCTGAAAAATGGCAATTACCAGCCCGATCAGGATGCTCACCAGCAAAAGAGGCCCCGCCAACTTAAAAGCTACCAGCAAAGCTTCCCGAAAAACACCCATTACCTGATCCTGGGTCACAAAACCATCCTTTCTTTTCCGCTTTCCTATACAGCTTTTTTGGGGGACGTAACTGCTGCTTTACGGCTTGCAGGCCAAAGGGCGCAGTTCGTCCGCAGCCTGAAAGCTACTTGAAATTGCTTACCAGCGTCCCAATCAGCAGGCTCCAGCCGTCCACAATTACAAAGGTCATAATCTTAAAGGGCAACGCAATGGTGGAAGGCGGCAGCATTACCATACCCATGGACATCAATGTGCTGGAAACCACCATGTCGATAATCAAAAACGGGATAAACAGCAGGAAGCCCATCAAAAACGCCCGCTTCAGCTCACTGGTTATGAAGGCCGGAACTACAATCTGCATTCCCAACTCCATCAAATCCTCCTGGCTGGTACCCAGTTCAATATGTTCCTCTGTTTTCTCGTTAGAGATGGAGATAAACAAATTCAGATCGTCGGCATAAACATTGCGGATCATAAACTCCTTTAAAGGAACAACCGCCCGTTCCACCGCCTGCTGAGCGTCAATCTCCCCGGCATGATAAGGCTGGTAAGCCGTCTCGTTGATGTCCGAAATAACCGGGGACATAATAAACAAAGTTAAAAACAAAGCAAGCCCCACCAGCACCTGATTGGGCGGGGACTGCTGAGTACCCATAGCGTTGCGCAAAAAGGAAAGCACGATGACGATCCTGGTAAAGCTGGTCATCATAATCAGGATTGAGGGGGCCAGCGCCAGCAGAACCACGGTCAAAAGCGCTTCCAGAACGCCAAACTGCCCCTGTCCGCCGGTTTCGCCGGAACCCAGATCCACCGTAACAATAGGGGCGGCATAAGCCGTTACCGTGCAAAACAGCAACACCAGCAACACCGCAAAGGACGCTGAAATCAGCAGCTTTTTCACATTTTGGCGCAATTCCTTCTTTTTTTCGATGACTTCATTCATCCAACTTATCCTTTTCCTCTTTTTTGTCCGCCCGTCCTTTTACCACACTTTTCAGAATATCGGCAAAGCCGGACGAGCCGGACAACATAGCGGAAATCCCCTGAGAGCCTTCTCCCTGGGCGGTTTCCGTTTCTTCAAACAGGTCCGAGCTCAGCTCCTCAATTTTGCTGATCTGGTGGGCAGTAACCCCCAGCAGCCAGAACCTGCCCTCAAACTGTACAATCACCAAAGAACGGTCCGGCCCCAGGGCGGTTCGTTCTAAAACCTTGATTCTGCCCCTCACCTTTTGGCCACCGCCATAATTTTTGCTTATCCAGCGGGTGCAGAACCATGCCAAAAACAGGATCAGCACAAACAGGAGCAACCCGCCCACCAGAGATAGTATCGCCGAACCCTGTTCCTGAGGCATCTTTGTCTTCCTCCAAATTTTTCTTCAAAAGCCATGCATACCAAAAAACTGAAAACAGAGATTTTTGTACAGGCTATTAGACAAAATTGTGGTTTATAGTCCTCAATTTCGCCCCATTTCTGCCGGACTTCAGAAAGCTTTTTAGCCCAAAACCTTGGTTACAGTCTGCAGAACACGGTCAGGCTTAAAGGGCTTTACAATAAAGTCCAGTGCGCCTAACTGAATAGCCTGCACAACCATAGCCTCCTGGCCCATGGCGGAGCACATAACAATCTTAGCGCTGCTGTCCTTGGATTTAATAGCCTCCAACGCCTGGATACCGTCCATGTTGGGCATGGTAATATCCATAATTACCAGGTCAGGGTGCTCCCGCTCATAGGTTTCCACCGCCTGCTGGCCGTCAGAGGCCTCAATCAGCTCGGTGTAGCCAGCTTTTGTCAGCGTATTTTTGATGGTCATTCTCATAAACGCTGCGTCGTCTACAAGCATAATCTTCTTACCCATTTTTCACCAATCTCCTTAAAAACATAGTGGGGATTTTTCTATTACATTATAGCTGCGCTATACTGTGGTTGTTTGCAGCTTACAGCTGTTCCTCTTTCAGACTTTCCATAAGCTCTTTGGTGCCTAAAATTTCTGTGATCCTAACGCCGAAGTTATCGTCAATTACCACGACGTCGCCTCTTGCCAGAAGACGTCCGTTCACCACGATGTCTACCGGTGCGCCGGCCTGCTTATTCAGCTCAATAACAGTGCCCTGGCCAAACTCCACAATCTCCCGGATTTTCCGCTTCGCTTTGCCGATTTCTACCGAAACATCCAGGGAAACGCCCATCAAAAGGTCAATATTCCCGTTTACGTTAGGCACTGCGGCGCCCTGAGGAATAAACTGGGGGAATTGTGGAGTCTGCACATTCACAATAGGCTGACGAACCGTACCACCGGTTTCCTGTGCAGGGGCTCCATATCCCGGATAAGGCGGGTAACCCGGATAACCATAGGGCGGATAAGGGGGATAACCGGGGTAAGCCGGCTGTTGATAAGGGGGCTGGCCTGCCACAGCAGGGTCGTAAGACGGAACTGCCGCACCAGGCTGAGGGTTCTGTGGCATAGCCGGTGGTACCGGTGACGTCGCAGGAGCAGGAGCCGGTTGGGCGGGGGCGGAAACCTCTGCAGCGGCAGGCTGGGGTGCAGCTTCTGCAGGCGCTGGGGCGGGCTCGGGGGCAGGCTCTTCTGCCTGGTCGCCTACCACCTGTGCCACAATTTCTCTTACCAGATCATGGCTTAAAATACTGGCAAAGCTACTGTCCATTACATCATCAATGGTAAGCTGGAAGGATACAGCAACAACCTCGTCCCCTTCCTTTACATTGATAGCCTCGCTGTAGCTGCTTTCTGATTCCACAATTTTGGCTTCAGGAGTGGAAATATTAACCACCCTGCCCAAAACATCGGAAAGAGCTGTAGCTGAAGCACCCATCATCTGGTTCATTACCTCACAGGCGGCGCTCATGCTCAGCTCGTCAAACACAAAATCGTCACTAGGCGGATCAGTATTGCCCATCAGCAGGTTTAAAATAACCTGCATATCCCGCTGGCGAAAAATCATCATGTTTGAGCCGGAAATGCCCTCCACATAGCTGATCTTCACCAGCATGGCAGGTTCCAGAGAGGCATAGTCCAGCGCACTGAACTTCCGTACCTCTACTGTGGGAGTGGAAATCACCACCTGTTTATCCAACATGGTAGAGATCGCCGTAGCCGCCGAACCCATACTGATGTTCAAAATTTCTCCAATTGTATCTTTTTCCATTCCGGTCAAGATGGTGCTCTCTACTGGCTGGTTACGCTCTTCCATTGGATATTTTCATCTCCATTACTCACTATATTTTGCAGCTTGATAGCCTTTTTCTGCTTGGTTTCGCCCAGCTTGGCGGTAAACCAGGGGGTTTTGTCGATGGTTACCAGAATATCGCTGTTGATGGGCTTGCTAAGGGGAATAATATCATCCGGCTGCAGCTGCATAATATCCTTCAGCGACATCTGGAACTGATCGAAGATCGCCTGAACCTCCATGTTGGAAGAGCAGACATTTTCCAGAATCAGCCGTTTTTTGGATTCCTCCTTGGATGGGTCCTGCCGCTTGCTGGCATGAGCATACCGAATATTGAAGGTATCCGACACCTGCTCCAAAAACTCACCGGGAATACAGATGTTCATCAAACCGTCCATCTTGTTGTCAAACTTAACGTTCAGCACTACGATAACCACGACGTCCCCCGGGGCAAACACCTGCAGCAGGCGGGAGTTGGTTTCAATCCCGTCCATTTTTATTTCGAGATCCAAATTGCTGCTCCAGGTATCCTGCAAACGCTGTGTAATATTCTGCAAAACCGTGGAGAGAATTGCAATCTCAACATCAGTGTAGTCCCTGTCATAATCAATACCCGTACCTGGCCCGCCCAGCACACGGTCTACCAGGTAAAACCCAATGGACATAGGCAGATTCACAATCATGCGGGCTTCGTCATAGTTGTGATTAACCGGCTTTAGATCCAGCATTCCAATCAGAGCCGTATCTGGTAGGGCGTTGCTGTACTCATAGTAGCTTTGCTCCTCAATCTGCGCTACCTCTATTTCACAGGCTGTTCGCAGCAGACCGGAGAAATAAGGGGAAAGCATCCGGGAAAAGGTTTCATGCAGGCTGTCTAACGACTTTAACTGCTCTTTGGTAAACTTTTTCGGGGACCGAAAGTCATATTCCCGAACCTTGGTCGTTTCTTCCTGAACTTCATGGGCCTCTCCGGAGCTCATCTTTTGAAGCAGCGCATCTATCTGGCTTTGTGACAGTTGCTCTGGCATAATCTTACTCCTTTGATTTACTTTTTTCCCGAGTTAAGAGCCTGGCGTCATAATATCGGTAACGCCGCCAGAGCGTGGGAACTGTGCGGGGTCAAACAGACTGGCAAGCTCGTCGGTTACAGAACCGTCCCCGGCCCCTTGTGTATCCCGGATAATGGTAATATCTACCCGACGGTTTTGCTCTCTGCCTTCCGGAGTATCGTTGTCGGCAATCGGGTAGTTTCTGCCATAACCCATGGGACGCAGTTTCTTGGGATCTACCCCTTTTTTCTCTTCTAGGTATATCGCAACAGTACTGGCGCGTTCTCCTGAAAGCATCCAGTCGGACACCCCATAATCGCCCCAATCCACTGCTGCAGTATGCCCGTTTATACTGATAATGTAGATCTGATCCTCTACATTATGGACACAATCTCCTAAAAAGCCCAGTATTTCATTCGCCGCAGGCAAAAGCGTGTATTCGTTGGGGCTAAAAAAGACATTGTTCTGGAACCGGATATACACCACATTGTCGCCACCGCTGGTTACTTCAACGGAATCGCTCAGGTTATTCTCTTTAATAAAATTATCCAGGTACTCAAACAGATCATCAAAGTCTACCGGCAGAGGGGACTCCGTAGCAGATACCCCAGGGTCTATCTGCTCTGCATCTGACTGATTTGGCAGCGGTTCGTCGCCCGGCTCTACCTTATCAGGGTCTATGATGACAACCTGAGAGGTTTCGTCGCCTGGGTTTACAAAGGCTTTTACAATCTGCTCCCATTTTTCCGCATTTACCTGGGAAAAGCTCAGCAGCAGTGCAAAAAAGCAAAGCAGCAGGGTAACCATGTCGGAATATGTATTCATCCATGAACCGGCATCTATTGATTCTTCCGGTTTTTTGCTCATATGCAGGCTCTCCTTTCCTCAGACATTACAGCTCGCAGAGTTCTTTACTCCTTACCGCCGCCGTCTCCGCCGGAGCTTGCGCCGCCGCCGGGCAGGCCCTTCTTCAAGGTGTAGGCAGGCAGCATCTGGGTCAGCTTTTCTTCAATAAAGCGGGCATTGTCACCGGCCTGGATAGACTGCACACCCTCTACAATAATCAGCTTACAAAGGTATTCCTCATCGTGGCGGGCCTTCAGCTTACTGGAAATAGGTGTAAAGATAACATTCGCCAAAATACTACCGTAGAAGGTAGTAACCAGCGCAACGGCCATAGCCGGCGCAATGGCGTCCGGGTTATCCAGTGACTTCATCAGGTTAATCAGTCCCATCAGGGTACCAATCATACCAAACGCAGGGCCGAACGCAGAGGCTCTGTCATAAAAGCTACGATCCTGAGAATGTCGGTCATCCAAGGCGTCCAGCTCTGCCTCCAGCACCTGCTTCACCTTTTCCGGCTCCACAGCATCAACCACCATCATCATGCTGGTTTTCAAAAACTGATCCTTTGTCTCCGCCAGCTTGCTTTCCAAAGAGAGCAGGCCGTTGATACGAGCCTCCTTGGCCATATCCACAATCTGAACAATATACTGCTTGGGATCCCACTTAGGGGGCAAAAAGAGTATTTTCAGATGTTTAGGAATCTTCGCAAAGGTCTTAAGGGGATACGCAACCATCAAGGCAGAAACTACGCCGCCTATTACAATTACGACACTGGACGAGTCCCAGAAGTTCTGCAGGTTATCCATTACAAAACCCGCATTCTTATCAAACAAAATACCAAACAGAACAACGACGATGGCCACTAACCATCCAAGTAACGTAAATATATCCATTCTTTACTCATCCTTCTCTCTGCTTGTGGTTTCTGTCTCGGTTTTTCTCTGGAAAATCTGTCGGTGATAGGCGATACTCTTCTCAATAACCTCCTGCATAGATTCCCGCACAATATAAATTTTGCCATTGGTCAGGGTAATGGTCGTATCCGGATTTTCCAAAACAGTTTCAATCATATCGCAGTTCAGAGCAAAGGGTCCGCCCTTCAGGGTATTCAGAACAATCATGCAAACCCCTCCTTCTTTATATGTTTCTGCCAAAGGAATACCGGCTTCCCCCCACAAGGATGACCGCCATTCCTCAGGCAGCAACAGAATGCCCGAAAGCTGCCCCGCTCCCCCCGCCTTAAAAATAAAGCAAGAGAACGAAAACAGTTTACACTTTAGTTTACAACTATTTTGTACGAGATGCAAGTAAAATTTTTTTCCTGCTTTTCCCGTTTCAGGACGGCACTGCTGCGGTGCGTCCGGCGCATCGCCTGCAGGACGTCCCTGAAACGGAAAACAGAGAAAATTTTTACCTCTTCAGGTTGATCAGCTCTTCCAGCATGGTATCGGATACAGTGATCAAACGAGAGCAGGCCTGGAAGCCTCTCTGGGTAACAATCATGTCGGAGAATTCCTGAGAAAGGTCAACGTTGGACATCTCCAGAGAACTGTTCTTGATAGCACCGGTGCCGTTTTCGCCAGCAATAGAGACCCGAGGCGCGCCGGAGTTAGCGCTTTCCACAAAGTAGCTGTTGCCACTCTGCATCAGGCCGGCCGCATTGCCGAAAGCTGCCAAATCGATTCTGCCCAGTACCTGGAGCCCCGCCTCAGAGGTACCCATGATGGTACCGTCCGGGCCGATGGAGATACCGGTCAGGTCGCTGATATCCTGAGTGGTGTAAGCGGTGCCGCCCTCCAAGGTGAAGGTGCCTTTGCCCAAACCAACGCTCCTGGTAGGCTCCTGAGCGGTTGCAGTACCAATAACAGCGCTTGCCGTTGCTCCGCCCGCAGCAGGAGTGGTGGTTCCGCCGGTTGTGGTAGCGCCAAGCACAGCCTCAATATTGGTAGTGTTGGGGTAAGAGAACACGATGTAATCGTTTGCGCCCCGTCCCTGATTAGCGGAATTTGCAGAATCTATCTCCAGCTTAATGGTATTGCCGCCAGTAGAAGCATCTGCACGGTTTTTGGTGATGGTGCCGGTGTAGGTCATTGCACCCTCATTATTGTTATTGGGGTCGCCGGCAGTGGTAAAGGTGATGGTGTAACTTTCCTCCGCATCCGCAGTAGCCGCATTTTTGGTAATCTGAATAGTACCCTCGCCTGCGCCGGAAAATGCGGAACCAATGCTGTTGAACTTAAAGCCGTTCAAAAATCTGCCGTTGGCATCAATAGCACCGATAGAAGCGTCAACACCGCCGGGTAAAGTAACGGTTCCGCCGGGCGCTACTTCTACACCGCCGCCCTCGTAATCAGAGGATGCTACATCAATAATCTCCGCACCGGTGAGCCCGCCGTCCGTAAAGGGATCAGGATCGAACTCAAAGCTGTAGCTGCCGCCGGGGTGCTGGCCGCCATAAGCATCGGTAATAGCGTCGTTAATCAGGTTATTCAGCTGGCTTACGCTCTCAAAGGTCTCGTTGGCATTCAGCTGAATATTGATAACCGAGGTGGTGCCGTCCATAATAGCCTGCACAAACTGCCCGTCAGGCATACTGGTGGACTTGGTAAAGGTAAAGCTGATGTTAGCGTCCTTTACCTGCTCGGTGGAGGAAATACGGATCATTCTTCCGCTTACTTCCTTCTCTACACTGGCCACGCTGGCCTGCACCGGGTCTACCTGGATGAAAATCTTATTGCTGCCGGGGGTAGTACTGTCCAGCTTACCGTTGGTGGCGCCGGTACCAAGCACAAAGTTACCGTTGGAGTCGATTACAGCGCCTGTGGCGGCGTCGATGTCCAACATACCAGCCTTGGTGTAGTAGATATTTCCGTCCGGATCCATTACCTGGAGGAAGCCCTCACCGGTGATGGCAATATCCAGCGGGTTACCGGTGGACGTCATGGAGGACTGGGTCATCAGCAGGTCAACGCTGGAAAGCTGCGCGCCGTAACCTACCATGGAGGGGCTTACGCCGCCCCGGGTCTGAGTACCGGCAGAAGCACCTTTCAACTGCTGGTAATACATATCTCTAAAGGTTGCCCGGCTGGATTTGAAGCCGTAAGTATTGGAGTTGGAGATATTGTTACCGATAACGTCCATTCTGCTCTGATTGGCTTTCATGCCTGCTACACCGGAGTACATAGATCTAACCATATTAAAACAAGTCTCCCTTCCGGGCCGTGGGGGGCTTTTCTGTCATTCAAAGCCCCGTTTGACCTCCTTGCAGCCGATTTCGGCTGTGTGGTCCAGTCAAATAATCACGGCCCCGCTGATATTTGTAATTGCTTTTCCGTTTGTTTCCCGATTGTCCAGCGCAGTGATTACCCTTCCGCTTTTGGCGTTCACAATAAATGCCGAGCCATCCATCAGAATCAGGGCGTCCTCCATGCCTTTTTCCTGCGCAATTTTTAATCCCTCGTTCAGCCGTTCCATGCTGGACGCCGTAAGCTGGATCTCTCTTGTTACAACCCGCTCTGCCGCGTGCTTTGTAAAAGAAATCCCTTCGGCCTGCGCCGTTTGCTCTAAAACCTGTCGGAAGGAAGGGACATTCTGGGAAGAAACCGCCTTCTGCTTTTGGCTGCCGGCAGCTTCCGGGATTCCTGTTGTAACCGGTACGCTCATTCTGCGCCGTATCAGCAGATTATCCATTTGCCCTCATTCCTTTCTTAAAAATCTTGCTTATTGGGTAACCTCATCCGGGTTTGGGACGTCAGTGCTGCCAGTGTCCCCGCCCTCTGTTTGAGAGTGACCCGGTCCATTGGGGTTTTCCACTATCTCACCGCCGGGGTTCTCCGGATTTTCAGTGTCCGAGCCTCCAGGGGTTGTTGGGTCGGTGCCATCCACAGGAGCATTCGGGTCTGCAGGGGTCTGTGTGCCGGAATCGTCCGGATCTGTTACCGTACTGCCGCCATGAATCCCGTTCATCTGCACGCCGCTGGAGTCATCCTCGCTGACCTCCACCACGTCCTTCAAGGGATACCACTCGCCGTCAATAAACACCTGATACTTGCCGTCCGCCGTAGAAATCTTTTCCACATAGCCCGCCAGCTGGTTCAAAGGCTCGCCGTCCTCGTCAAAGCGATTTACCGTAACCTTTTTGCCGATCAAGGAGGTCAAGTACTCCAAGCTTCCGGGGTTGTTCCCCTCTGTGCTGTCATCCGGGGCATCCGGATCGTCACCGGGGGTAACAGTGCCGTTGTGAATCTCCATAATCTGCTCCAAAGTGAACTTCTTTTTATTCACATAAATGGCAAACTCGTTATTAGCCAGAGTAATTCTCTCCACCGCACCGGTTTCCTTCTGCAACTCGCCGCCTACAGTAAACTTGGCTGCTGTAACATTTTTGCCTACCAAAGACATCACATAGTTGGTTTTCATGTAGGTTGCCATCTCCTGCATCTGCTGCATGGAGGCAAACTGGGCCAACTGAGTAACATACTGGGTATCGTCCACCGGGTTCATAAAGTCCTGATTCCGCAGCTGAGCCACCATCAGGTTCAAAAAGTCGTCTACCGAAACGCCATTCTCTTTCTCATCAGTAAACACTGCGTCCCAAACCTGCGTTTTATCGGTTTCTTCTGTTTCGTCGGTTTCATCAGTATCCTCAGTTACCTTGTTCTGCCACTGATTGCGGTAGCTGTTGTAATTATAGCTGGTAATGCCGTCAACCATATAAATTCCTCCTTTCCACTGTTGTTTCGGACAAAAGCACTAAATATAGGTATCCAGCCTGTCCTCAGGCTGAACCACCATATCGCTGAATTCCTCGCCGTCCTGCTGCTGTTCACTGCCCTGATACCGCTGCCAATCCTCCATAAACTGCCGGTTAGACTGGCTGTTCTGGTCAGCCAAAGCGGTTTGAGCCGCAAAAGCTGCACTCTGGGCGTCCGGCGCAGTAATGATCTGCTCCACCTGTGCGTTCAACGGCCGCAAAGAGTTCTGCAGCGCCGCAACCTCGTTGGAAATCATCTTGGCGGTCTGCTCGCTGGCGGTAAAGATAGTCAGGGAGATTCTGTCCTTATTCTCTGAGAGCTTTACCACAATCTCTCCAATACCCTCGGGCTCCAGCTTTACAATAAACTCGTTTTTGCCCTTTGCCACATTATCCAGAATCCCGCCCTTTACCTGCTGAGCAATCTCATTGGTGTCCGGCAGCTGGAATTCCTTATGCTCCAGCACCTTTTCAAAAGGCGAGAACCGATTCTGGTCAACGGCAGCCTGTAAGCTTTCCACATCCAAAGCCTGGGTGTTTTCCTCTTTCGGCCTTTGCGCCAGCAGCTGCTTTGCTTCCCGCACAGCGTTATGCTGCAAACTAAAGCCCATAGTAGTAGGCTGCTGCTCTTCCTTCCAGGCATTCTGCAGCACGGAATAGAACTCCTGCTGCGTCATATTCTCCTTGCTTTCCAGCGGGTTTTCCTCCGGCTGAGCATCTGTGAGGATCTGCTGCTCCACCAGCTCTCCTACAATATCTGTAATTCCTCTAACATTGCCCAGCTCTGCAAGCATCGCCTCTGCCACTGCCGGCTGTTCCGCCTGCAGCATGGGAAGAAGCGCAGGGTTGCTGAACAGCATTTCCGCCATCATCTGCATGGCCATTTGGTTGGCGTCCTTCTTGTTATCCTCTCCGGTCAGCTGACTGAACAGCATATCAAGAACATTTTCACCGTCCCCATCGGTCATCTGCTGAAAAATCATCGCAAAAGGATCACCGGAAATCTGCTGTCCTCCGCCCAATCCCAGCATACTCCTCAGGCCGGCAGACTGCGTACCCATAGCCTGTGCCACTGAAATATTCTCCACTCTTTTTCACCTCCTTTCAAGAAATTTCTATTCAACCGGTACAACCCGACAAATAGTGTGATTAAAAGCTGCCAAAGCATCCCATTCTATCTTATGAAAAGCAAGCTCCAAAGTTGCGGTGTCCTGTAATTTTAATAGGTAAAATGCCTCTGTTTTTGCTCAAAATGGAGTGGTTTTGGCTTAAAACTGCTTCAGTTCGCCCCAAAATCAGGCTGGTTTTTATTGAAGCATTGCTTTCATAACAGCCTTATTTCTTAGACGTCAAAATTTCAAGCTCTGCTGTTTTGCCCTGAAGCCACAGGGCCTCAAATTTCGGCGTCCCAAAAGCAAATACCTGGTATATCAGCCGGCGGTTTGGCGGGTAAGCCCCAAGGTGACAAGCTCCTCAATCCGCTCCTCCTCCGCCTTGGCCATATGATGCTGATATTCCTCATACTGCCTGTCCTGCAGCTTATCCAGCTTGGAAACCTCCTGATTGGCGGCAATTACCACTTTGGTTTGATCACCTACCCGGCGTTCCGCCAGCTTTAACGACATTTTCAGGTCCCGCAACTGCAGCCGCAAATTCTCCAGCTGCATGCTGAACCCCCGCATGGCGAGGACAGTAGTGCCTTTCTCCTGAGCATCCTTCATTTTTTGAGAAAGCCGCTTAAACTCCTTCTCCAACCTCTCAATATGGTCCTGAATCTGGTCCCGCTCCGCCTTTAAGCGCTGCAGAACCCCCATCTCCTCATCCAAAATCCGATCCTTGTAATCCCGCATATGGCTTAAAGAAAACTGAAATTTCTTCATGAAAGGAATGGCCTCCTGTTTTCATTATTACGATTCTACGATTTCCTTCATTCTGGCAACGGTATCTCCAAAGGATTCTTTTGTTTCCACCGTTTGCTGAAGCAGCCCGTTAATGGCGTCAATATGGCGGATCGCCTCATCCAGCTCTGGGTTGCTGCCGCTTTTATAAGCGCCGATAGAAAGCAGGTCTGTATTTTCCTGGTAAGTGGACATCATTCTCCGAATCGCTCCGGCAGACTTTTGATGCTCTGGGGCAGCAATGCTGCTCATCAAACGGCTGATACTCGCCAGTACATCAATAGCGGGATAATGGTTGCGCATTGCCACCTTTCTGGAAAGCACAATGTGGCCGTCTACAATACCCCGGACCGTATCAGAAATCGGTTCATTCGTGTCATCGCCTTCTACCAGCACTGTATAAATCCCGGTAATGGAGCCCTTTTCAAAATTGCCGGACCGCTCCAGCAGCTTAGGCAGCACGGTATAGATGGAAGGGGTATAGCCCCTTGCCACCGGAGGCTCCCCGGTAGAAAGACCGATCTCCCGCTGTGCCATACAAAAGCGGGTCAAAGAGTCCATCATTAGCAGAACGTCCTTGCCCTGATCCCTAAAATACTCCGCAATAGCCGTAGCCGTCAGCGCGCACTTGGAGCGCATCATAGCAGGCTGATCAGAGGTAGCAATCACCAAAACTGTCCGGCTCATGCCCTCCGGCCCTAAGTCCCGGTTGATAAACTCCACAACCTCACGGCCACGCTCCCCTACCAGGGCAATCACGTTAATATCTGCCTTTACATTTCGGGCAATCATACCCATCAAAGTACTTTTGCCTACGCCGCTGCCCGCAAAGATTCCCATTCTTTGCCCCTTGCCCATGGTCAGCAGCCCGTCTATGGCCTTAACCCCCAGTTCCATTACCTCCGAGATAGGAGGCCGGTTCATAGGGTTGGAATGGGTTCCGTTAATGGGGTACCAGGCGGTTGCCTTAACCGGCGGGCCGCCGTCTATCACATTACCTAATGCGTCAATGGCTCTGCCGGTCATTTCGTCACTGATGCCAACCTCCAGCTTATTGCCGGTGTTTACGACGATACTGTCCGATCCAATACCCTCTATCTCCTGGTATGGCATCAGCTGAACGACATTCTCCTTCAGCCCCACCACTTCCGCCAGGATGGTGTTGTTTTCGTCAATAATAATCTCACAAATGTCGCCAATATTGCAAATGAGCCCGGTGGCCTCCACCGTCATACCCATGATCTTGCTGATTTTCCCCTTATGGGTATAAAGGTCGCTCAGGCGGATCATCTGCTTGTAAGCCGATATATTCAAATTGACTGCGGCTGTTTCCAAAGCTCCGCCCTCCTTCCCGTTTTTCCCGGTTATTGCTTTTCCAGCTTATCAAACTGCTCCTGCAGGTTTTCCAGCTGGACTGAAACCGAGGCATCCACCACGCCGTAAGAGGTGTTTACCACACAGCCACCCACCGGCAGATTCGTCCCTGAAATTTCCACCTGCTGAACAGCCTGCCAGTTGGCAAGCTCCTGCTTCAATGCCTCAATCAGGCCGGGCAGCTGGCTGGAAACCTCCACGCTGATCCAGCTGGCGTTTTTTACAGCAGAAACTGCTTCCTTCACCAGCGGCACCATCAGCTCCTCATGCTCCGGAATAGCCCTGTTCAGCACCTTTTCCGCAATACTCATAGCCAAGCTGAAAAGTCCTTCCTCATACTGCTTCAAAAAGCTTTGCTGCTGTTGTTGCATCTCGTTCATCAACCGGTCTACTTTTTCCAGACAGGCAGTAATCTCACCGCTTTTCTGGTTCAAGGTTTCTTCATAAGCGGCCTTTTGCGCCTCAGTGCGAATACGCTGGGAATCCTCCCTCGCCTGGGCAATGATCTTATCCTGCTCCAACCGCGCGTTCTGCAGTATTTTATTGGCCGCCTCTGTAGCTTTCAGGGTAGCTTCCTGCACCATAGCCTGGTGCAGCCGCTCCCTTTCCACCTCAGGGTCTATTTCAGGCGCCTGAACATCAAGCTGCGCTTCCGTCCCAACAACTTCCTTCTGCTCCTCTATGGACGCAGGCGCATCTGGGATGCACACTACCTGATCCGAAGCCACTGCTCTGCCGGACTTGATCACAAAGGACTGTCTCATCAAACGAGTACGTCCTCCCCTCCCTTAGCGATAACGATTTCGCCCGCTTCCTCAAGCTGCCGGATAATACCGACAATCTTCTGCTGGGCTTCCTCGACGTCGCTCATACGAATATTCTGCAGGTACATAATATCTTCCTCGATGGTCTCCCGCATTCTGGAAGGCATATTGCGGAAAATAACCATCTTGACATCCTCGTTGGCCGCCTTGAGGGCGATAGCCATATCCTTGGAGTCCACCTCCCGAATAAAGCGCTGGATAGACATACTGTCCAGCCCAACGATGTCCTCGAACACAAACATGAGCTTGTGGATCTCGTCTGCCAAAGCAGCATCCCGCTCGCTGAGGGAATCGAAGATATATTTTTCGGTAGAGCGGTCCACCCGGTTCATAATCTCTGCGATATAAGGTACGCCGCCCACCTCCAGCTGATCGGAGGAAATGATGGTGGAGAACCGTTTCTCCATATTTTGTTCCACAATGCTGATCATTTCGGGCGAAACCCGGTTCATCCCGGCAATCCGTTCGATTACCTCCAGCTGGGTTTCCCGGGGAAGCTCCGCAATTACCTGGGCCGCCTGCTCCGATTTCGCATAAGAAAGCATCAAGGCAATCGTCTGTGGATGCTCATTCTGCAAAACCATCCATAAGCTCTTATAATCCGCCTTGCGAACAAACTCAAAGGGCTTGGTGTGCAGAGATTCCGACAGCCTTGCCATATAAGAGGCCGCCATCTGCGTACCGAATGCCTTTTCCAGTACGTCCTTAGCGTACATTACACCGCCTTCGTTAATTACCTTCTGGGTAACGCACAGCCCGTAAAAGTCCTCAATAATCTTCTGCATATCCTCAGAAGAAAGGCGTTCCAGCTTGGCAAGCTCTAAAGAAATTTGCTCAATCTCCTCATCCTTCAGGTACTTATATACCTCGGAGGCGCAGTCCGAGCCCATAGCAACGATAACAGCCGCCGCTTTTTGAATGGAAGTAAGCTTTTGTTCTGCCATACTACTATTCCTCCCTCAGCATTGAGCGGAGCAAAGCCGCCGCAATCTCAGGATTCTCCTGCGCAAAGTGCCGAATTTCATCCGCAATAGCGTTTTCTTCCGTTTTAACAGCAGCCATAGCCTCGTTCTGCAGCTGACGTTTGTGCTCTTCCAGCTTCTGGTCAAGCTCCATTTGCTGCTGGCGATCTTCCTCTGCCTGCAGGGCCGCTTCCTCTTCAGCCTTACGCTTCTTAGCCCGGCGAACCAGAATCACAATCACCACAATCAGGATAATCAACAGCAGCAATCCACCCAGACCGATTAACAGCCACTGACGCATGGACAAACCGGCATTCTCGTCAGGATTCGGATTAATTGCAGGCTGAGAGGAGGTGTCAAAGTTCAGGTTCGTCACCCGGATATTATTGGTGTCAATATTCACTGCCCGGGAAATCAGGCTGGTCAGAGTGCTCTCCACTTCGGCGTCAAACTGGGGGTCGTTTACAATAACCGCCACTGTTGCCCGCTCCAGTACAGGCTCACCCTTTTCAATCTGGGTCAATATATATCCTACGTCATAATCCGCTTCTCTGTGATAGCTGCTGGTATTCCCCTCGCCCACATCGTCCAGGTTAGGGTAAATCGGCGGGTTGTCGGTATTGTTTTCCTCTCCCACAACCCCTCCAGCTGCTTCGACGGAGTTGGTATTGTAGCTTTCCTCATAGTGGTTCAGCACGCCGCTCTCGCTGTCATCGCTCCTGGGCAGATACTGCTTGGTTTCTGAGGCCATCTTCTCATAGTTCAGCGAAACCGTGGCGACAACAGTGACGCCATCCGCCCCATACCGTGCGGAAAGCAACCGCATCACCTTATCCTCAATGCTCTTGCTGATCTGCTTCTCATAATCCAGCCGCTGTACACTGTAGTAGCCGGCAGCCTCCGCATCCTCCAAGCTAACTGCCTGCACACCAGTGGAAGCATCTATCACCACTACATCTTCAATCGCAAGGTTAGGAATAGAGGTAGCTGTTAGATGCTTGACTGCAGAAACCCGCTCCGGCGTCAACTCATAGCCGGGCTTCATCCGTATTGTAACATTTGCAGTACTTTTCTGCTGGTTATACTGGTCCCATATGTAATTGCTGCTTTCCGGCACAGAAAAGGTCACAGTTGCGTCTGCAATTCCTTCATTCCGCAGTAACGTCTGTTGGGTACGGTCCTGTTGCTGGAACAGCAGCGCTGTCTTTCTTTCAAATTCTGTAGAAGTAAACCCGGAAGCGTTATTAAAGGTATCATAACTCAGGGTGGACTTAGGATACCCCTGAGCATTCAATTGGTATACAAGATTATCCCACTCACTTTGGGGAACCAAAATTTGCCCGCTGTTGTTAATTTGGGGCTGCACGTCCATTTCCTGCAAGGCGGCATACACCTGGGTTGCTTCGGCATTGCTCATTCCGGGAAAAATCACCCGATACTGAGACCCTGCCACATTCAGGTAAATCACCAAGCCAATAATCAGAACCAGTGCTGCCCCTCCCCCCGCCAAGATCAATCTCTTTGCTTTTTGAGAGAGGTTTTTCCAAAAGGTTTTCACCTTTTCCCAAATTTCCTTAAAATCAATCTTCATATAGCATTACACCCATACGAAACACGCAGTCTCATCCCTTTTTCTTAAATCTGCATCTGCATAACTTCCTTATAGGCGCTTACAGCCCGGGAGGTCAGCTGAACAACAGTTTCCACTGCAGTGGTTTCCATCGCAGCGTTAATCATTATAGTGGATAAACTTGAAATATCCCCCATAGCCAAATCGTAGGAATCCATCTGAGAGGCCTGCTGGCTTTTCTCCAGGGTTTCAATAGCCTCCTGCATAATGCTGGCGAAGGAACCTGCCGCAGAATCTGCTGTAATCGAACTGCTCTGCTGGGAATCCTGTATGCTGGACAAGGCAGGCAAACTGCTTAACGGCACCAAGTACATGAGTCATCCCTCCAAAAATCTTGTATCAAAAATAAAGCCCTCAAAGCGATGTCAAAAACCGGCAGAATAGATTTTTGCTACACCGATTCTTTATAATTATACATAATATCTCCCTTCTTGTAAAGCCCATAAATCAGAAAATATCCGATTTTTATTTTATCCAAAATCTGCTGTCAAGTAAAAATCTTTATCAAAAACCACTTTTTTCTGCAAATTTCCTACTTTTTCTTGTATGACGCCGTATTGTTTTCCTTATTTTCCCTCTTTAAGCCACTCCCATTTTACAGCACTATAGCCTTGATTCTCACGGCCCGTTTTATCCGGTAAAAATCAACAAATAAGAGCCCTTCTTTGAAAGTCAGCACTCTTTTCCATCTATATTGTTATTTAATATGCAGCTAAACAAAACCGTATGCCACTTCATGGAATTTTCGCTTTACAACCTATCAAAGCCCACAAATTAACTTAAAAAAGCGACAAAACTGCAATTGGCAGCATTTTGTCGCTTTCTTTAATTATTTTATCTTTTTAGAGAATAAGCTCATCCACCAAAGTCACTAACCGGGCAATTTCTGGCTTTGTAATTTGTGCATTTGCCCCCACCTGCTCGCCTTTCCGCCGCATTTCCTCATTAATCAGAGAAGAGAACAGAATAACCGGCAAATCCTTCAGCACCGGATCATCTTTAATCAGCTTGGTCAAATGATGCCCATCCATTAAAGGCATTTCAATATCAGTAACCACACAGGCCACATGATCCCGCAGAGGATCATTAGCATTTTTTACTTCTGAGAGAAAATCCCAAGCCTCCTGTCCGTTATTCGTTTTAATCAGATTATCATAACCCGCCCTTCTCAGCGATTCAGCAACCATCTTAGAAAGCAACATAGAATCCTCCGCCAGCAAAATCGGCTTATCGCTATGCTCCCTTTTTCCCAGCTTCTCCAGGTCGGAGTACTGAATCCCCAAATCCGGGCTGATTTCCGAAACAATCTTCTCAAAGTCCAAAATCGTTACCAAAATACCGCCTTCCACCTCGGCAATACCGGTAGCCACTCCGTCCTTTCCGCCATAAATGATTTTATCCGGCTTTTTAATCTGCTTCCAGGAAATCTTTTTAATCCCCACAATCTGGTGGACATGAAAAGCAAACTCCGTATTATTAAAGTTCGTCACAATAAAAATATCCCGCTCCGGATTTTCAGACTCCGGCAGCGTTAAATAGTTGGCAAGGTTAATTACCGTAACAATCTTTTCCCGAGACTTAAAAATCCCCTCAATATTTGCCTGTGCCTTCTGCATTGGCTGCACAGGGCAAATCATTTTAATCTCTTTCACTTTAGCCACATTAATGCCATAGGTTTGATCCGCAATCATGAACTGCATGATTTCCATTTCATTTGTTCCAGATTCCAACAAAATCTCCGATTGCATTTCCAATTGCATGGTACAGCCCTTCCATTCGCCCCGCTGTTTCAACCAGCGGTTTCTAGTATATCCTAATTAGAATTATCGGCATAAAATTTCAAAAATAAAGCAAAGTTTTAAGAAAAGGCAAAATTTACTTTTCTGTACATTCCGTCTCCCGAAAAAACACACTAAAAGCAAACCCTACTTCTGCAAAAAACGCATAGAATGCGCCAAAGCTCCGGGCACATTCTATGCGCATACAATACGTTTTGTCAGAAGGTTTTGCAAAAAGGACGTCAATATGCCCTGCGTTTTTTCAAAGCCGTCTGCATTTACGCCAGAATATCCAGCTTATGAGTACTGGGCGGAGGCGTAGGAACCGATTTCTCCAGGTTTTCCACCAAAGCAGCCGCCTGAGATTCCTGCAAATTCATCGCCTTTTTCATAATCGACATATTTGCCGCCTGCTGTACCTGAGACTGACTCATAGCAATACTCATCGCCCCTGCTAACATAACATCCATTTCTCTCCATCCTTTCTCTGTCGGACTGTACTGCAAAAAGAAGTCAACAAATCCTGTACCCCATCTCCCTGCAGCCTTATATCCTATGTAATGATAGACAAAACCTGCTTTTCTTTGCTATAATTAAACCTTAATACTTATCGCTGCTATAGAAGTTGCCAGCATCCTCCTGATAACCAAAATTATCATTCATGGAAGAACTGCTGCTGCTTCCGCCCTCTTCCAAAACAAACTGACCAACCAGATCCTTCAGCATATTCGCCTGACCAGAAAGCTCCTCACTGGCAGCTGCAGATTCCTCAGCAGTAGCAGAGTTGGTCTGTACCACGCTGGAGATCTGATCCATACCCTGAGTAATCTGAGCAACAGCATCAGCCTGCTGACGAGAAACCTCAGCAATCTCATTAAATGTCTTCACAATCGAGCTGGAATCCTGTACAACCTTCTCCAGAATCTGAGCTGTCTCAGTAGCAATCCGATTACCACCCTCCACAGCCTTAATCGAACTCTCAATCAGGTCTGCAGTATCCTTCGAAGCCTCGGAAGACTTACTTGCTAACTGACGAACCTCACTGGCCACAACAGCAAAGCCCTTACCGGCCGCACCGGCATGAGCAGCCTCAACTGCCGCATTCAAAGCAAGAATATTTGTCTGGAAAGCAATATCCTCAATGGTGCTGATAACCTTACCAATCGCCTGAGACTTCTCATTGATCTCATCCATAGCAGCCTTCATAGCCTGCATCTGCTCGTTGCTGCGCTGAATCTCAACACCAACACTATTGGTAAACTGGCTGTTCTGCTCAGCATTCTCAGCACTGAACGCAATCTGATCAGAAATCTTGGTAATAGTAGTAGCCAAATCCTCAATGGAGGAAGCCTGCTGTGTAGTCCCCTGAGAAAGTGCCTGCGCACCGGCAGAAACCTGGTCAGAGCCGGCAGAAACCTGGTCGGCTGCCAGACGAATCTGCACCAATACAGTGCTCAGCTTTGTCTTAATCTTCTTCAAAGACTCAATCATCGGCCGCAGCTCGCCAACATACATCGATTCATCCTTTGTATGTACATTAAAATCGCCGCCAGCCATCTTATCCAGCAAATCACATTCATCAGCAATAACGCTGCTCAAAATATGCTGGCTCTTCCGCAAAGCATTACACATTTCACCCAGCTCATTGCGGCCCTCAAAATTCACAGGAACAGACAGGTTACCCTCGCTAAAGCCAACCAGCGCAGCCCGAACCTGCTCTGTAGGGGCAGTAATACTATGAATAATCTTAGTAGATGCCAACATAATGAAAATCACTGTAAGAACCAAAATCGCAGAGAACGCACCAATAGCAATCTGGCTGCTCAGCTCATTGCTTTCTATAACTGCTTCCTTGCTTTGCTCCAGAGAATTTGTAATATCAGCCGCAGTCTGCGTCATAGCGCTCAGCATCGGGCTAATCTCATTGCGAATGACAATAGCCGCTTCATTCGTCTGCCCCGCCGTTATCTGATTCATCACCTGCGTCATTATGCTTTCCCACTCAGTTAATTGTCTGGAGTAATCATCCAGTCTACTGTCCTTTAAGGGATAAATCCCTCTCAACTCAGTCAGCAAAGCATCAATATCATTCATCGCACTCTCAATACTGCTTTTTGTGGCAGCATCGCTGCTTCTGTCTGTGCTAAGCAACATCTCAAAACCATCCACAACGGCGTTGCGCACATCCAGGCGGCACTCCTTGATAATCTCACTGGCCCGAACCTCATTTGTAAGGACTTCATTGAAATTTTTCTGCTGCACGTTCATGGTAAATAACGCCGCAATAATGATAATGGCAGAAACCAGCGTACTTGACCCAAACCCCAGAATCAGGCTCATCCTTATCTTCATGTTCTTGAACATAAGCCCTAAGCTCCTCTCGTTTTTATGTTTCGTACATTCCCGCCCGGTTTTGGGGGCGAGCTATTTAGAGCAGGAACAAAAAACTCATGTATTTTGTTCAAACCCTATATACATGTTTTTCGACAACATTTCAAAAAAGCCAACTGTATTTTTGAAAAAAAGTCAACAAAATTTTCTTCCTTCCAATTCAAACAGTGTTAAAAGCTTTTTTCCATAAATATGCGCCTGATCCCAAAAACTTTCTCAAATTTATTTCCGCCTTCAGGACATAACCGCACCCATCTATTCAGCGGCCCTACCCAACCTCCTCCGCAATTTCGGTCCCTTTGGCAGCAATAGCAATCCAACCGTCAAAAAAGCCTTCTTGCTCATAGTCAAAATACTCTTCTTCCTGCAAAATAAACCAGGACGAAACAGCACAAGTCTATTCAGCAGCACCACTCCAGATCCTTTCGCTTCCCTTTGCTGCAAACAACTGCGCCCCACCAAAAAGCAGCTTGATTATGAGGTTATTTCCCCACAAAGCATTGCCCCCTAAACGCCCACTTCGTCCGGAAGAGAATAGAATGCCGCCCTAAGCTTTACGGCCGTTCCACCTGCCAAACGGCTTCAAAACACGGGTTTGAGGCAGCTTTTTCCAGCGAGCAGTACGCTTAAAAGCGCTGTATTCATCCCGTAGGGCAGATTGACGCATCTGTAATCCGTCATTGATAGACATTGCCTCGTCAGTTGTAGAAGCATTGCGGACAGCCGTAACCGCTCCGCAAGCTAACCATTGGGCGGAATTGTGGTACATCCGGGTAGCCTGATCCTTAGATTTTGCGCGTAACAACAGGCTTTTATGACGGATCCGGTCCTGTTCAATTTGCTGTGCCTGGGTGTAGAGCTGGGGGGCATTCTGCTGCAGCCAGGCCATATCCGAAGGGCCTAAACGTTTGCCGGACTTCAACTTGCTGGAAATGGCATTTTGACGCGCTTTTTGCGCCGTAGTAGAAGCCCCTTCCGCGGAGGTTTGGGCCATATTTTCGGGCAGGGCAGGGGAGGAAATCGCCTCCTCTAAGCGGGCTATGTCCTCACTGTAGGATTCTGCCTGCTTTTTTTGCCATTTTTGCTGTAATTCCAGGGTTTTCACATAGTTTTGGACTGTTCCGCTAGTGCGCATACAAGCTCTACCTCCCTTACACTTACTTATTATTTTCGGCAGAAAATTGGGTAAAAAAAGCATAATTTTGCCCTCAGTTTTGCTTAAAATGGGCTCAATTCGCCTCACTTTTCCCCAAGTTTTATCTACCAAAAGAAAGGGGGACGCCTAAGCGTCCCCCTTTTATAAACCATAGGTATAACACAATGGAATTTGTACTCAAAGTACCACTACAATTACTGCAGCAGCTGGAGTACGCTCTGAGGCTGCTGATTAGCCTGAGCCAGCATAGCCTGAGCGGACTGTACCAGAACGTTCATCTTGGTGTAGTTCATCATCTCTTTGGCCATGTCGGTGTCACGGATACGGCTGTTAGCAGCAGACAGGTTCTCAACAGCTACATCCAGGTTGTTGATGGTGTGCTCCAGACGGTTCTGCAGAGCACCCATGGAGGCACGAGCGGTAGAAACGCTGTTGATAGCGGTCTTAATCTTATCAATGGAGTTGCTGGCCTCAGTCTCACTAGTGATCTTCAGACCATCCAGGCCCAGACCCTTAGCGCTCATGTTAGCAACAGCAACAGTCATCTTGTTGAAGCTGTCAGCGGTATCGCCAATCTGCAGGGTTAAGCCGCCGCCGATGATAGCGGGAGAATCTTGGCCGGCAGGAGCAGAAATAACCAGCTTATTGCCGTTTGCAGTAACAGTAAAGCCGTCATCCTCAAGAGCCTTGGTCAGATTAGTAACAGCGTCAGCATTATTGGTGCCCAGAGCAACCTTATCATCGCCATCGCCAAAGGTGTAGGTCTTGTCACCAACACGGATAGAATCGCCATCCTTAATATTGGCAGCAGTAATCTCCAGCTCAGTACCAGCCTCGGTGCCAGCGCCCTTAGCGGAAACAACAGCCTTCAGCTTAGCTTCGGTATCGAAAACTTCGGTGTTGCCAACCTTCTGACCAATGTGGATAGTAGTAGCATTCTTTGCCTCAATAACAAAGTTATCCGTTTCCTTGTGGGAAAGCTGGTTTACCACATCATCAATAGCAGAATTTTGACCAGCAGTAGTGGAGAGGTCATACTTCTTGTTGATGCCGATTTGGTCTGCAGCCAGAGTAGACTTGCCGTCCCACTCTACAAAATTGAAGGTCTTGCCATCAATGGTGATGGACTGGCCAGGCTTAACAACATCCGCAGTCAAAGTAACATCCATACCAGCACGAGCGCCATCGGCCTTAGCTACAGCCTGGGTTACCTTGATGGTGTTATGGTGAACTGCACCGGATTCAGTAAAATCAGCTGCGGCAGCGGTAACAGTAACACCAGAACCAATTACATTGTTAATAGCGGTTGCCTTAGTGTCGTCAATTTCTTTATCAAGGGTAGCAGCAGCATTAGCACCAGTCTTTTGAGCTACATACTCAAAGTTAACCTTGGTACCATCTGCTGTAACCTTGAACACAGCACCGCCTACATCTACAACTTTATCAGTTGCAGCAAGCCCAGTACCAGCATAAGCGGCATCATTACCTGCAGTACCTGCAGCAACAAATGCACTTGCAATTGCCGCTGCATCCATCTTAGTGTCCGCCGCGCCAGCGTTTACAGTAACAGTAGCACCACCAACTGCAACAGTAAAGGTTTTGTTGGCAACATTCGGAGTCAATTCCAGATCAGCAAAATCAATGGCGAAAGAAGGATTGACTTGAGTAGTACTGGCACTACCCAGATGGAAAGCATCATTAGTAGCACCAGCAGTGCCGTCATTAGGCAGAGTCAATTTGCTGGTCAGGTCAGCACCGGGAACTGCGTCAACAGCACCGGTATCACCAATCTTAAAGGCATC
>CATJLA010000188.1 GCA_949741215.1 uncultured Oscillospiraceae bacterium | reverse complement strand
CTGGGAAAGACCGAGCGCTTTCCGGACAGCTTTGACCCTGGTATGCAAACGGATCGCCCCCCTGTTTTTTTATAAGCATATCATACAACACAAGAAAAGATGTGTCAACACAATAAAATTCGACATAAAGGAGACATTCTCGTTGACAACACAATCACCGTGTGTTATATTGTGTATATAACGTGCCCCTTGAAAGGAATATGTGGTTATGACGCAAAAAAGGACGGATGCACAAAAAATAGCGGAAATGAATGCGATTTTTCTCACTCTAAATGAAAAAGGGCAGGAAAGCGCTTTGACTATTTTGAAATCCTTGGAGTTCGCCCAATCGGTCATGTGCGGGGAGAGCGAGAAGCCGCAGGAAGGGCCTTGCGGGAGGGAACATTGTGAAAAATAAGGATCTTTATTCTATCCCCCCTGCAAGGGTGGATCTGGCTTGATGACCAGCCGCTCAAAGTAAAACACAAAGGGGAAATAAACAATGGCATATAAGATCACATATTCAGGCGTCAGCCATATCGGAAAGATTCGGCAAAAGAATCAGGACAACCTTATTTGTGACAGGGCTTTCATCCCGGCTGATGCGGCAGACTGGCCGTTTTCATTAAATGGCGAAAAAGCCGCAAAAGACAATTTGCTGGTAGGTGTTTTTGATGGAATGGGCGGCGAGGAATGTGGCGAAGTCGCGTCTAATATCGCGGTCCAGAAGGCCTCAGCCTTGGCGCTGACAAGAGACCCGGCCTCTGCTCTTTTACAGCTTTGCCAGGAGGTAAATACGGATCTTTGTAGCTATGTAGCGGAGCACGGCCTGTCCGCCATGGGCACCACTGCAGCGATGCTCGCTTTTACAGGCGGCGGTGTGACCCTATGCAACATCGGCGACAGCAAGATCTTCCACTATTGTGAGGACAGATTGGAACAAATATCTAAAGATCATCTGGCGCCGGCGCCTTTTGGGAAAAAGCCGCCGCTTCTGCAGAATCTTGGTATTCCTCCTACAGAGCTTTTGATCGATCCCTACCTTGCCCAGGGTGGCTATCAGGAGGGTGATCTGTATCTGCTTTGTTCCGACGGGTTGACCGATATGCTTACAGCAGAGGAGATCAAAGAAAGACTGTCGGCAAAAATGGAGTTAAAGGAAATCATTTCGGATCTGTTGGAAACAGCTCTTTCCCACGGAGGGCGGGATAATATCTCCATCATTTTGTGTAAAATCGAGCGGACATCTGGCTGGCCGTTCAGCCTGAAGCACCGCAAATGAAAGGAAGGGTTATAAACTATGGTATTTGATGTATGGCCGGAGTGGAAGATCGAGGAGCCGCCTTTGGGCAAAGGCGCTGGTGGTACGGTCTATCGGGCAGTCCACAGCGACAGCAGTGTGAAAAGCACAGCTGCGATCAAGGTGATCTCTATCCCGACAGACCCTGCTGAGCTCGATTCCCTGTTTGCCGAAGGCTTGAGTTGGGAGCAAACCAGAACATATTTGGAAAACACAAAAAATGATGTTGTAAGAGAGATCCAGCTGATGGTGTCGCTAAAGGGCGCTCAGAACATCGTGAGTGTTGAGGATTTTAAGGTCATGGAGAAAGAGAACGGCCAGCCGGGATGGGACATCTATATCCGGATGGAGCTGCTCACCTCCTTAAGCAACTATATCCGGGACAAAAAGCTGACAGAAGCAGAGGTCATCAAGCTGGGTTGTGATATATGCACGGCGCTTGAGGTTTGCAAGAAGAAAGATATTATCCATCGTGATATTAAGCTGGACAATATTTTTGTTAGCAGCTACGGCTCCTTTAAGTTAGGCGACTTTGGCATTGCACGTACGATGGAGAACTTGTCCGGCGGCCTTTCTCAAAATAAAGGTACAGCCAATTATATGGCGCCGGAGGTTGTACGAAGCGGCAATTATGATTCTCGGGCTGACCTCTATTCTCTTGGCCTTGTGCTGTATCGCCTGCTAAACGACAACCAGCTGCCCTTTTTGGATGCCGAAAAACAGCTGAACCCTAATGAGCGGGCCCTTGCTTTGGAGCGCAGATTCCGGGGAGAGCTGTTGCCGGTCCCCTGTGAGGCTTCTCCCGAAATGGCGGACCTGATCCTTTGCGCCTGTGCATACGACCCTGACAGCCGTTTCCCGTCCGCAACAGAAATGCGGCGGGCGTTGGAAAGCATTTCTAACGGTACTTATACGTATCAGAGAAGAAAGGCCGTTAACTTTGATGATGAAAAAACTACTGGCGTAAGAAACCGAGCCGTAGCTACTACCCCGGACCGCTCTGTAAAGACCGATGATACCTATCAAGAACTTCTTGACGATTACCGGGGCATACAGCAAAAATCTGAACCACGGAAGCAGCCGCCACGCTTCGGTTCGGCTCGGCCGAAGAAGGGCAAGCTGATCGCAGTGGCTTTGGTGGGGATAATCTTGGTCAGTGCAGGAATCTCTGCTCTGCGGCCCAGGGAAGAGACCCCCTCAGAAAAGCTCGCCCGGATAATGGCCGAAATGGACGAGGAAAAGGAGAGAAACGAGGAGCTGGAAAGCCAGGAGGAGACACCCGAAATCGTCAAATATTCCAAGCTGGACGAGGAGCAGATCGCGTCTATCGTTTCGGAGGCGGAAACCCTGGCGGCAGCGGAGGATCACGAGGGAGCTCTCCGGAAGGTGAAGATCGGGCTGATTACCTACCCCGGTGCGGAAAGCCTTTTGAACAAGGAGAAGGAGTACACCGGCGTTTTGAATGCCCAGGTAAGGGCGACGATCCTGGAGGAAGCGGAGGCCCTGGCGGATGCGGGGAATTATATGGGCGCCCTTCAGGCCATCGAGGGCGGAATTGCCACCATCGGGGAGGATCCGGAGCTGGTGTACACAAAACAGAGCTTTGAAGCGCCCTTTGTTGCCGATGTATCAGCCAAGGTGGACGGGCTTCTTGCGGCCCGGGAGTTCGACAGTGCCGACGAGCTTTTGAGCCAAGCGGAAAAGGCGTTCCCTGACAATGCTGCTATTGCGGAAAAGAAAGGGATTGTAGACAGCAGCAGGCCGCAACATATCATGGAAGTTTCTCCGGCGTTCCAATATCGAATCCATGATTTTCCAGAACCAAAACCACTATACGAAGAATATACGAACGGAAAAACATTCAATATGGGTGGGGAATCGTACACAGATGGCTTCGTTTTAATAGAATTTCCTGAGCTGGCAAATTCCCAACCAAAAGTCAAATATAACAATCGAACCTTCACTTACTCCTTTGCATCCTTCAACCTGGGGGGAAAATATTCTGTTGTGGAATTTGATATGGGCCATGTGGATGGGACCGATTCGGAAGACCGTTTGCTGAACATCTATTTGGACGATGAATTGACCGCTACATTACCCTTAAAATTTTCCGCAACGGTACAGCATATTCCCCTGGAAGTGACCGGAAAAAAACAGATCCGATTTGAAATGTTATACTCAAGTGATTGGACTTCCAGAAAAAATGTTTCCTACGGCTTTGCTAATTTTGTCGGGCATCCAAGCATTGACCTTCCGGAGGGCATGGATCCTATCGCTTTAGGTATCCCTGATCCCTCCGAGGCGGAAGAAGGCAGCGCAGAAGGAGCGGAATAATATGAGGGAAAGAGGATATGGCTACTCGGCACAGCCTGCTCCTTTAACAGTGACCATCTTTAATGAAACATCCAAACCGCGCGTTGTACATTTGGAGCAGCTCGGCAAAGGTCCAATTTCCTTCGGTCGGGGATCGGAAAATGATATTCAGCTGACGTCAAAGCTGATCTCGGGCCAGCATGGCCGCTTTGTCTACTGCCACGAAGACGGGACTTGGATTATTGAGGACAAAAAGGTCTACCAGGAAACAGGCAGCACCAATGGGCTTATTTATAATAATGCTGCTATCCTGTCCCATCGTGTTGGCGACGGCGACTTTGTCCGTGTGGATGACAGCGAAAACCCCATGGCCAATGGGGTGCTGTTCGTCTTTTCATCCAGTGATTCCAACAACATCTGGCGAGAAAGTCCGTTATCGTTTCCCCAAAGCCTGACCATCGGCCGTGACAGCTCCTGTAACATCTGTCTTCCCCATGTTTCGGTGTCTAAAATTCATGCTCGTATCGAACGGAAAAAAGATGGCTGCTACATTATGGCCAACAGCAGCGCAGAAGCTATCATCATCAACAACAGGCCAGTCACTGGTTCGGTAAAGCTCCAGGAAAAGGATATTATCATCATCACCAATACCAAGCTGATTTACACCTCAACAACGCTCTACTATTGCTGCTACATAGGCGGTATCTCGGTGAACGCCAGTGATATTGTCATTCGGCGCGGCCACGGCAGAAGATCCTTCATCACCTGCGACCATGTTCACCTTGACATTCGTCCAGGAGAACTGGTGGCGATCATCGGCGGTTCCGGTGCGGGGAAATCCACCGTACTCAACTGCCTGTGCGGATACCTAAGACCCACGCAGGGCCAAGTGTTCATCAACGGCACCGACCTTTATCAAAATTTTGACTCCCTGAAAAAGCTGATCGGCTATGTTCCACAGTCGGATATTGTGTACGATGACCTCACCTTACATGATATGCTGCTGTACACTGCAAAACTCCGCCTTCCAAAGGATACAACTAAAGCAGAACAGGAAAAGGCGATCAGTGATGCAATCTGTATGGTGGAACTGGAGGAAAAAAGAGACAGCTTGATCAAATCATTCAGCGGAGGCCAGAGGAAGCGGGCAAGCATCGCTGTTGAGCTGCTCTCCAACCCAAATCTCCTGTTCCTGGACGAGCCTGCCTCCGGGCTGGATCCAGGAACAGAGCGAAACCTAATGGAGTCCTTACGCAAAATGGCCAACAGCGGGAAGACGGTTATCTTGGTCACCCACAGCACCCTCCAGCTGGAGTTGTGTGATAAGGTCGTATTTATGGGCAAAGGTGGCAGGCTTTGTTTTTGTGGGTCCTACCAAGACGCATTGAAATTCTTTGGCGTTAGTAATGTTGTTGACGTGTACAACATGATAACAGAAAATGCTGAGTATTGGCGCGGCAAATTTAGAAAAAGTATGCCGCCTGGAGCGATACGTCAAGCTGCAGCCGCCTCGGGGCGGCCCAAGAAAAACCGCCTCCGTCAGCTTTGGGTGTTAAGCGCCCGTTATCTAAAGCTGGTGACCAATGACAAACAGCGCCTCCTTCTCCTTTTGGCCCAGGCCCCGCTGCTGGCGGTGCTGATCTCTTTTGTCGCAGACGGAAAACAGTTTGAGCAATACGAAATGACAAAAAGTCTGCTGTTTGCTCTTTCCTGTTCTGCCTTCTGGGTTGGTATGCTCAACGCGATCCAAGAAATATGCAAAGAACGCACGATTATGAAACGGGAGTATATGGCTGGTCTGTCATTAAGCTCTTATGTTCTGTCCAAGCTTATTGTTCTTGGCGCACTATGTCTGTTCCAAAGTTTTTTAATAACGGCCGTGTTCAGCAAAATGGTTGGTCTTCCTGATGAGGGGATCTGGCTCTCGCCGTTTGTTGAATTACTGGCCACTACTTTCTTCACCGCCGTTTCATCTGCGGCTATGGGGCTGTTTGTATCTTCGTTGTTTACCAATGCGGACAGAGCCATGACCGTAGCGCCGATCCTTTTAATGCCTCAGATCCTTTTTTCCGGCTTGATCTTTAAGTTAAGCGGCGCAACAGAGATCATTTCCTGGTTTGCGGTCTGTCGTTGGAGTATGGAGGGTTATGGTACAACTGCAAATCTAAACGACCTCCCCCTAAGATTGCAGCAGGAAGGTATTATGATTCCCCACGAAGCGGAGGCGTTTTTTGACTTTACGGTTTCGCATCTGTTGGCATCCTGGGAGATTTTGGTTTTGTATGTTGTCATTTTTATAGTGCTTGCACGGCTCATTCTTTCTCGAATCGGGAAGGAAAAGTCGTAACATAACATTAGATCATATTTATGGAAAGTGAGGATGCAGTATATGCAAACAAGAGAAGAAGCTATCACGAAATTAGAACGAGCAACGCAGATTCTGCATGACGCAGAGGCGTTGCAAGCTGAAATTGAGAGCACGCGGGCGTCATCATCCCTGCAAAATGCTGCCGCCCCCAAAAAGAAATTAAAACACACCAATCTTTTTGAAGTGGGAGCTTTTTGGTTAGGCTCTTTGATTTTCCTTTCTCCTATAATAAAGCTCGTGTTAAGCATTATTGTCAATTGGGTCGATAAACTGTTAATCCTTTTGGGGCTCCGCATCAGTATGGGCTTTTGGGACGATTTTATTGCGATCGCAGGTTTTCTTTTAGCAATTTTCCCCGCCCTTTTTATCTGTAAATTTGTCAATAAAAGTCGGGATAAACAAAATGCCGATACTGACGCAAGGACAGCCGTTGCAAGAGAACAGATCGAGCTGATCCAAAGGGATCGTGAAGCCCTTCTTGGAAGACTGCAGCAGATCTTAGATGTCTATGACCAAGAGGTGCGTCCATGGCTCCCTGATGAATATAGTAGTTCGTCAACAACATTAACCTTGCTGCGGTTTCTCCAAAGTGGCCGGGCAGACAGCCTTAAGGAAGCGATGAATCTATATGAAGAAATTGAACACCGACGGCGCATGGAAGAAGGACAGCAGCGTATGGAGAAAAATCAGGGTAAGATCATACGGGGCCAAGGCTTACAGGCTTTAGCCATGGCAGCAAGCGTGATTGCGCTGCAAAGTGATATTGCACAAACAAGAAACGCAATAGAGAGTTTGAGACCTCTCCCTGATCCCTATGCAAAATGGAACCAATAAGATACTAAAATAAAACATAGTACATGAGATTACCCTAAAGAATGTGGTATTCTTGGCACAAGTCAAAATATGCTTGTGAGGTGTATTGAGCCCCCTGGCCGCTGTGGAGGATGAGTCCGTCAGCGGCCAATTCTTTTGGTCTGGCATCTTGAATGGTGTCTGTTACAAGAGAGGAGGACATATCAGTCCCGATTCGGTAGGCCAACACCATCCTTTCGCACAGATTGACAATAGCACACAGATAAATCATGCCTTTGGTCGTAGGAATGTATGTAATATCTGTAACTCAGAAACAGTTTGGCTGTGGCTGTTCAAAGGCTCTCTGCAAGAGATCGGGATATTTGTAAACTGCCTGTTTGTAATATACATATGGTCTGCGGCGGATTTGAGAAAGCAGATCAAATTTACGCATGATCCGCAAAACAGCTCCAGGATGCGGTCCTTGCGGTCATCGTTCTGCTGGTCTACTTTTTGTGTAAGTGCTCCATCAAATCGGTGCCCATCGTGATGAGGAGGCGCCTTGGCGAGGATGCTCTCCGCCGGGAATGTGGCCGAGTACGATATGCAGATCATCACCGAGAACCGGGTGGAGGACCTGTTCCCCTTTAACCTGCTCAGCGTGGTGGAGGGGCCCCTGGTCAACGAGCTGGCCCTGGAGTTTCGGCCTCTCCCCGGATGGGTCCATATCGTCCTGTCCCAGTGGTACGAGGACCCCGCCCTGGAACAGCGGGACAGTATCCCCCTCATCCCACCGGATACATCACGCACCCCATCCCCGCTGCCACGACCACCCCCCGCCAAGGTGGCAAAAACCAAGGACTCAAAAACGTCATGCCTATCAGGCCACTTCCGGATCCTTCCCCCCGATGTCCCCGGCCTTGCTCCTTCCCTCCCGGCGCTTCACCACCAGGCTGGTGAGGACCGGCGTCAGGAAGGAACTGACCAGCACCGAGGCCGCCACCTGGGCGGTGGCGATGGGGGCGATGACTGCGTAGGCGGGGTCCACCGCAGCCAACGCCCCGGGGTTGGAGACCCCG
>CATJLA010000187.1 GCA_949741215.1 uncultured Oscillospiraceae bacterium | reverse complement strand
GCCCCCCTGGACCCCCCACCACCTTTCCAAAGGTGGACGAAAAGTTTTCCGCGCTCCGCGTGCCCTTCCCTTTTTATACCGAATATTTGGTTCTCAGGTTTTGGATGCTTCTGCCCACGTCAGAGAGACCGTCCGGAACAGGGTTATCGTTCTCCACAATGATCCATTCCAGGCCAATATCCTTGGCGGCGTCCAGCACCTCCTGGATATTCACCACGCCTTCCCCAATAGCACAGGGGTGCCCGTCGGCACTGCCGTCCTTTAGATGAAGCAGGCCGATTTTATCCTTGTGGTTCCGGATATACTCGCCGTTCTTCTCCCCCGCTATAAAGGACCAGTAGCTGTCCAGCTCCATAGGGCAGCAGGCTGCAATCCTGTCAATGGGCAGCTCGCCGTTAATGGGCTTAAACTCATGGGCATGGTTGTGATAAGCCACGTTCATCCCAGCCTTTTCCGCCTTTTCCTTCAGCATGGAAAGACGTCCGCAAAGATCCTCTACCTCCTGGGCCGTTCCCGTGGGAGCGTAAGCGCAGGCAATGGTCTGCACACCGGCCTTTTGATAAAACGCCACCATCTCGTCCATCTTTTCGGGAGTTATGTTTACTGTTTCATGGCAGCCCACTGCGGTAAGCCCCAGTTCCTGAAGCTTCGCCTTCAGGGCGGCAGGGTCGGCCCCAAAGCAGCCGGCAAACTCCACACCTTCATAGCCTAAATCCCGCACCTTTTCCAATGCGTTGAACAAAGTCTCCTGGTCAGAAATCCCGTCTCGTACACTGTACATCTGCAATGCAATTTTCATAAGCGTTCCATCTCCTTTTACTCGAAGAGATACCTGCGGATCATTCCGGCGGAAAGGGCGATGGTCTGATCCAGCTGCCCCTTCTTCACCCAAACATCGGTATGAGGCTCCAGGCTCAGCTGTCCGTCGTACCCCACGCCGCAAAGAGTAGCGATAAAAGCGCCCCAGTTGGTCTGATCCATCCCCGCAGGGGGATCAATATAAGGGGTGTTATTGATCATCAGCGCGCCCTTGATATGAACATGATAGAACCGATGGCCCCACTTTTGGGTTTCCGCCAGATAGTCCCTGTGGGCATGAATACAGTGGGAGCTGTCATACTTAATGCCCAGCGCGGGAATATGTCCATGCACTAACGTCCAAATGGGGTCGCTGGTGACGTAGTTGTTCCAGGCGCAGTTGTAGGTGGCAATTTTTACGCCCTTTTTCTCGCCGTATTCACACAGCCTTTCCAAATACTGAATCGCAGCTGTGACGTTAGCGTAATGGGAAAGCTCCTCCACAAAGTTGACGCCTGTGTTGAAAACGCCGGTACCCAAGGCCGCACATACGTCCACAAGACGAAAGCTGTTCTGAACCTCTTCCTCAATTAAGCTGCCATCCTTATTTACCTTATCGGTACCCCAGCGGCCGATGGATCCCACCGCAATATCATACTGGGAGGAAAGCTTTTCCAGCTCGTTTACCCGGGCAGCAAATTTGCTTACATCCTGGCCCACATTGATGCAGTATTCCACAAAGCTGAGGCCGAACTGGGCGGCATGCTGGAAGCCCTTTTCCCCCGGCGCTTCAATAATTCCTAATTTCATGCCTGTTTTCTCCATTTCCGGCGGAATTTTTCGTAAATTTCTGCCGTTTTTCTGTTGTTTTTGGGGACGTAACTGCTCTTTTTGGTTTTGTAACTTTTGGATTAGCACCAGTGCGTTTTTTTGCCTCCCCTTGGGAGGCGTGGGGGTTTCGCCATCTGCGGATGGCGACCAAAGGGGCTTTGCCCCTCTGGACACTCCACCACCTTTACAAAAAGGTGGACGAAACGTTTTTCCGCCTCCGGTGCACTCTAAATTTTGCTTTAGAACATAACAGGCTTGCCCTCGGCAGCGCTCTTATAGATAGCCTCCAGAATCTGGGTAACCACAATAGCCTGCTCCGGCAAAACAATAGGATCGGTATCATTGAGAATCGCCTGAATCCACTGATGGGCCTCTACATCTGCGGGCTCGCTGCTGGCGCCCTCAAAAAAGTCAACGCCGCCGGCCTTCAGGTTTACTTCCTCATCGCATTGACGGTTGTGCCGGATCGAGTTGATATGCAGGCCGCCCTTCATGTCCGCACCGGCCTCGGTGCCGCAAAGGGTAGTCATAGCCTCACCGCCGTTTTTGCCGATGTTCAGCGCCCAAGAGGACTCCAGGCTGATGGTGGCGCCGTTCTCCATCACAATAAAGCCAAAAGCGGAATCCTCAACGGTATATTGCTCGGGGTCCCAGTTGCCAAAGTTGTTGCCCTGGTTGGTTTGATGGCCCAGCTTTTTGTAAACGGTGCCTACCACCATCTTGGGCTTGTAGTTGTTCATCATCCACAGGGTCAGGTCCAGGGAATGGGTTCCGATGTCAATGAGGGGACCGCCGCCCTGCTCTTCCTTGTTCATAAACACGCCCCAGGTAGGCACGCCCCGCCGGCGGAGAGCCGTAGCCTTGGCGTAGTAGATTTCACCCAATTCGCCTGCGTCACACGCCTCTTTCAGGAACTGGGAATCCGCCCGGAAGCGGTTCTGATAACCAATCGTAAGCTTTTTGCCGGTTCTCTTGGCGGCATCCAGCATCTTCTGGGCCTCGGCAGTGTTGATAGCCATAGGCTTTTCGCACATAACATGCTTGCCGCTCTCCAAAGCGTCCACAGTAATAAAGCTGTGCTCCCGGTTCGGGGTAAGTACATGGACGACATCAATGCTTGTATCCTTCAGCAGCTCCTTGTAGTCCTCATACACCTTGGCGTCCGGGGTTCCGTACTGCTTGGCAGCCTTTTCCGCCCGCTCCTTGATAATATCGCAGAACGCCACCATCTCAACCTCTTTTACCCGGCTTAAAGCAGGCATATGCTTGCCGTTTGCAATACCGCCGCAGCCAATAATACCAATCTTCAGTTTCTTTTCCATAAAATCAGTCAGTCCTTTCTTTGCTGTTTGCTTTGTTCTATTATTTGCCGGGTAGACTCCCGGAAAATCAGCTTGTGCCCGATCAAAATATTCTCCTGCTTTTTCTCAGGATGCTCGATCCGCTTCAGCAGCAGCTCCATGGCCCTGCGGCCCAGCTGCAGCCGGGATTGGGATACAGTACTCAAAGTAGGGGTAAGCACTTTGGCTAGGGCGACGTCGTCAAAGCCAAAAATTGCAGCGTCCTTCCCCGGGGTCAGGTGCATTTCGTACATCCGGCGGATCACCCCTGCCGCCATCAGGTCGGAGCAGGCAAAAACAGCATCCGGCGGCTGGGGCAGTGAGAAAAGCCGCTTGCACGCCCTTGCCCCCGAGGCAACTGTGTAGTCCCCTTTGGCGTGATACTCCGTGTTGTCGGAGACACCCATCTCCCGCAACGCCCTCTGGTAGCCCTGCAAACGCATTTGGGAGGAGAAGTCCCCAGGCATGGCGATGATAGCAATCCTTTTGCAGCCGCCCTGAATCAGGCAGCGGGTAACCTCATAGGCCGCCTGCTCGTTGTCAATGCCCACATAGGGCAGCTTTGCGCCTTCCCGGTAAGCATTGCACATAACTGCCGGATAATGCGCCGCAAGGCGGTTCAGCTCCTCCGCCTCCAGGCAGGTTGCCATAAACAGAATCCCATCCACACTGTGCTGAGGGAGCATTTTCACATACTGGCGCTCCTGCTCCACATCGTCATGAATAGCGGAATAAATCACCTGATAACCTCTGCGCCGGGCAGCCTGTTCCGCTCCTCTGGCCACGCCGGCAAGGAACTCGTGGGTAATGGAGGGCAGCAGAATCAAAATTCTGCGGGTAGAATTTTTGCGCAGGCTGCGCCCCAAGGCGTTGGGGGCATAGCCTACCTGCTCGATCACCTGCTGAATATGCAGGCGGGTAGCCGGGGCAACTGCCGGGTCGTCGTTCAATACCCGGGAAACGGTGGCAACCGAAACCCCAGCCTCTCTTGCTACGTCCTTGATGGTTGGTATAACACCCGCCTCCTTTCCTCGGATGTAATCGATTACACCCTCATTATAACCGATGAATTTGTTTTTTCAAGTGACAGTTTTTACAACCTTTTCCCTATATTTTTAGGCAAAACATCAATATCCGCTGTATAAAATGACGAAGTGCCAAAACCGTATTTTTATGCAGAAGAAAGCGCCTATATGCAAAGTCTTAAAAATACGCAAAGCCCAGCAACGTCCCCGGAAAATGATGATACATAAACAAAAAACAGCCGGCACATTGCTGCACCGGCTGCTTTGGCTTTTGCTGATTATTCAATTTCAAGCTGTCTGGACTGAGGAACCACCTTCTCCTTTTTGGGTAGGGTAAGCTGCAGGACGCCGTTCTCGTACTTGGCCTTAATGTCCTCGGCATTCACGCCGGAAAGATCAAACTGCCTGCTGTAACAGCCGTAGGAGCGCTCCATCCGAACAACCTTGTCCTTCTGATCCTTTTCCTCCACTTTGCTATGACGTTCCGCCCGCACGGTCAAAATGTCGCCGTTGACATCCAGCTGAATATCTTTTTTCTCAAAGCCGGGCAGGTCTGCCTCTAACAGATAATGATCCCCTTCGTCGGTTACATCGGTTTTAAATTCCGCCAGATCCTGCATTCCAAAAAAGCTGCCAAAGGGATTCGCAAAAAATCTTTTTTCCAGCTCCTCCATCTCCCGGAACGGATTATAAGCGCCTACCTGACAGTTGTTATTTCTACGAGTAAGTTCAAACATAAAACATACCTCCAAACATTTTAAGCCTCAGCAAAAAGCAAACAGTAAAAGCCTTGCCTTCTTTTCAATCGCTTCCCCACTATCTACTTTTCACTATTCTCTTTTTCTTACACCCTTAGTATATCCTGAATGTTTATAAAAATTATTGTATTTTTATGAACGCATTGTAAAAATTAGCACTCTATAATTGTGAGTGCTAATATATTTTCCCATGACGGCACTGCTCTTTTGTTCCCAGGCTTTTTTCAGGGGACGCAAGCAATTTTTTGCTAAAAGCCGCATACCAAAGCAAGGATTTCTTTCTGCAAAAAGAACGATTGTTTCACGTGAAACATTTTTGTAGCTAAAACCCCATTAAAATCCGTTACGCAGTAACATCTATGTTGAAGTAAAAGGTAATAGTGAATAGTAAATAGTGGAGGTACGTTCCTTGCAGGAACGATTGGAATGTTGCTGTGGATTTTTTTCGTTATAAGGGGTTGAAATAGCTTTGCTTTTTTAGGCTTCGGATGTGCTGCGCAGGGCAACTTGTGAGTATGACCAAAAAACACAAGCCCCAAACCTGTTTTTCATCAGGTTTGGGGCTTGCGGTAATGCGCCAAAATACAAAATCGGCAGGACGTCCCCCCAAAAAATTACTGCCCGGCGCAGCAGATAACACCATGGGAAGAGTCAATCTGTACGGTAACACCGTTTTTCAGGATTTGGACAGCGTTTTCCGCCCCTACAATCACCGGGATATTCAAAGCCAGGCCCACCACGGCGGCATGAGAGTTTAAGCCCCCTTGCTCAGTTACAATGCCGGAGGCCTTCCGCAGCAGATCCATATAGCTGTTATCGGTATGCGGCACTACCAGAATGTCTCCGGGATGAAAACGGCTGTCGGCTTCTTCCAGATCCCGGGCCACACACAGGTTGCCCACCCGGGCCCCCTGGGTAACCCCTACCCCGGAAACCAGAATGTTGCCCACCATATGCACCTTTAGCAGGTTGGTTGTGCCGGAAATGCCCAAAGGTACGCCGGCAGTAATTACTACCAGATCCCCGCTTTTTATATAGCCCGCCTCCATCGCCTTTTGAACAGCGTGCTCAAACAGATCATCTGTAGTGCTTTTTTCTTCGATCATCAGCGGGATAACCCCCCAGGATAATGCCAGCTGATGGTAGGTTTTTTCCTCATAGGTGCAGCCGATAATAGGGATATCCGGCCGAAATTTGCTGATTTCCCGGGCAGTCTTGCCCGATTTCGTCACAGTGATAATAGCCGCCGCGCCCAAGTCAAAGGCGGTGGTGCAGGTAGCGTGGGAAATCGCGTTGGTGACGTCGCTGAGGCGGTCAGATCCGGTGGCCATCTGACTGAAGCGCTTACGGTAGTCGATATCCCTTTCTGTACGGGTGGCAATAGTAGCCATGGTTTTTACCGATTCCACCGGGTAAGCCCCTGCTGCGGTTTCTCCCGAAAGCATAATCGCGCTGGTACCGTCGTAAATCGCGTTAGCGACATCGGTTGCCTCGGCACGGGTGGGGCGGGGGTTTTTCATCATACTGTCCAGCATCTGAGTAGCTGTAATTACCAGCTTGCCGTTGCCATATACCTTTTTGATCAACAGCTTTTGCAGTACCGGTACCTCCTCTAAGGGAATTTCTACCCCCATATCCCCTCTGGCAATCATAATTCCATCACTTACCCGGAGGATCTCATCAATGTTTTTTACCCCTTGGCCGTTTTCAATTTTAGCAATCAGCTTAATGGTGTGGCAGTCCTTTTCCTCCAAAATTTTCCGGATCTCCAAAATATCCTGGGCGTCCCGGACAAAGGAGGCGGCGATAAAGTCAAACCCAGCCTCCACGCCAAATCGAATGTCGTCATAATCCTTTTCGCTGATATAAGGCATCGAAAGCTCCGCCCCTGGCAGGTTTACCCCCTTGCGGTCAGAAATCGGGCCGCCGTTTACCACCGTGCAAAGGATGTCAGTATCGGTTTTCTGGGTAGCGTGGAGCTCAATCAAACCGTCGTCCAACAAAATCCGGGCATCAGGGGCAATATCCCCCGGCAGCTCCCGGTAGCTTACCGAAACGATGGTTTCATCCCCCACCACCTCCCGGGTCGTCAAGGTAAAGGATTGCCCCTTCTCCAGGGTAACCTTCCCCTTTGCAAAGGTACCCAGCCGGATCTCCGGCCCCTTGGTATCCAACAGAATCCCCACCGGCTTGCCAAGCTCCCGGCTCACCTTGCGGATCATCTCTACCCGCTCCAGGTGATCCTGATGGGTACCGTGGGAGAAATTCAGCCTTGCCACACTCATCCCAGAAAGAATCAGCTCCCGGATCTTCTCCTCCGTGCTGGAGGCAGGGCCCAGGGTACAAATAATTTTGGTTTTTCTTGCCATAAGCAGTACCTCACTTTCCATTCCATACAGCATCTCCATTCATCTGTCTGCTATTTTATCCCATTATAATATATCCCAGCAAATGCAAAAAGTCAACGCCCTACAGTGACGTAAGCGCCTGCCTGTTTTGCATTGCCTTTTCAGGAGGCTTTCCCTATACTTTTGGGAACAAAAGCCCGCTTACGTCCCTGATAAGGAAGGGATTGACAGAATCTTTCGGGCATGGTATACTGCAACTGTACTAATCAAACTAATACAGATAATACACAGTAAAAATTACCGGGGAAAGGAGAGAAAACAAGGAATGATCAGCCTGGATTTTCAAAGCAGGGCGCCCATTTACGAGCAGCTGAAAAGCCGGATCATCGAGCTTGTGATGCTGGAGGTTTTTCAGCCGGACGATCAGCTCCCCTCGGTGAGAAGCCTGGCCAGAGATTTAGGGGTAAACCCCAATACCGTGCAGAAAGCCTACCAGGACCTGGAACGTGAGGGGATCATCTACTCCCTTGGGGGCAAGGGCAGCTTTATCAGCGGGCAGGATTCGGGCTCCCAGGGCATTCGGCGGCAGGCTCTTGAGAAATTTTATGGCGTAGCGGCAGATTGCGCCGGCATCGGCATAGAGCAGCAGGAGCTTTGCGAACTGTTGGATAAGATTTACAAAACAAAGGGGGTGCTGGCGGAATGATCTGCGCAGATAAGCTGGTAAAACGCTTTGAAGACAAAACCGCCTTAGAGCAGATGAGCGCCTCCATTGAAAAGGGCTCGGTTTACGGGCTGGTAGGCACCAACGGTTCAGGCAAATCCACCTTTTTGCGGCTGCTGGCCGGTGTGTATTACCCCGACGAAGGCGCTATTACGATAGAAGGCCAGCCGGTGTTTGAAAATTCCCGGCTGAAGGACCGCATTTTTTTTGTAGCGGACGACCTGTTTTTCTTTCCCCAATCCACCATGAACCAGATGGCGGACTTCTATGCCTCTCTCTATGGCGGATGGAGCTGGGAACGGTATAAAAAGCTGTGCTCCATCTTCCCTATTGATCCAAAACATCGAATCAACACCTTCTCCAAAGGGATGCAGCGCCAGGCGGCGTTAGTGCTGGGGCTTTCTGTCCAGGCGGATTACCTCCTTTTAGACGAAGCGTTTGACGGGTTAGACCCGGTAATGCGTGGGGCTGTGCGACGTCTTTTGGCGGACGATGTGGCAAAGCGCCAGGCCACAGTGATTATCACCTCCCACAACCTGCGGGAGCTGGAGGATCTCTGCGATCATGTAGGGCTTTTGCATCAGGGCAGAATCATCTTCACCAGTGAGCTGGACGAGCTGAAGCTGGGCTTCTGCAAGGTTCAGGCTGCTTTCCGGCCCGCTCGGGAGGTTACAGATTTTACCGGCATCACCATTATGCAGTACGAGCAGCGGGGCAGCCTGCTGAGTATGGTGGTAAGGGGCAACAGCCAGGAGGTACTGCAGTATCTGCAGCAGTTTGACCCAGTGTTTGCCGAGGCCCTTCCCCTCACCCTGGAGGAAGTATTTGTGCATGAAATGGAGGCGGTCGGGTATGACTACAACAACATCATCTTCGGATAATCGCCGGTTCTGGAACCTGTACTGGCAGATTATCAAGCGAAATAAGGGGGTACTTTTTCTCTCTAACTTCTGTATGTTTTTGGTGTTCCCCCTGCCCTTTCTCTTTCAGATGCTGCAAAACCGCAAGCGGGTTTTTAGGGAGCTTTCCCCTCGGATGCTAAACGGCATCTCCCATATTTATACCGATTTGACCACGGTTTGCCTGTTTGTTATCCTTATCGGCTTTCCGCTTCTGGTTGCGGGGATGCTTTTCCGCTATTTGCATGACAAAAAGGCCGCTGACGTCTACGGAGCCTTACCCATAACCCGAGGCAGGATTTTGGGGGCAAACTGGCTGGCCGGTACTACGATTTTGTCAGTACCTTACCTGCTTTCCTTTTTATGGGTAGCCCTGTTTTCGGCAGTTTTCCGGTACCCCTACTTTAACCTTGGGCTGATGTTTGTGGACCTGGGCGTGACATTAGTGATGCTCCAGGCGTCCTTTGCCATTGCGGTGTTCTGCTCCATTCAGGCGGGCACCACCTTTGACAGCGTGTTTTTTGCCTCCGTGCTTCACATTGGGCCTGCCATTGTTTTGTCCACCCTCCCCAGCTTTTGGGAGGTGTTCGCCTATTCCTTCTCCTGGACCTACAGTAATTTTGACCCCCACTGGGGCGCTTTGCTCCCCTATGTGACTTATATAATGGAAGGCGGCCGGCTGGCCTTCTGGATCTGCTTCTGGGCGGTGCTCACCGGAGTTCTGGCATTTTGCAGCCTGAAGCTTTACCAGCGCCGCAAAAGCGAGCTTTCCGGCAACCTGATGCTTCATAAAAGCCGCTTAAAAGGCTTTGTCACCTTACTTATCGTATGGATCTGCTCCATTTTATTCGGGGCTATCTTTGCCAACGCTCTCCCCTCCGACACAATTTTGGGCGAAAAGCTTGCCTATCTTCTGGGGACGGCAGTGGGCGCGGTAGTCAGCTGCCTGGTGGTGGAGGCTATTCTGGCCCGGGGCTTTTCCACCATGCGCCGCTCCTACAAGAGGATGGGCATCCTGGCAGGCGGCGTTACCATTGTTACCGCCTTAATTATCACCGTTGGCGCCGGTTTTGCCGAGCGTTGGATCCCCAGCCTGGAATCGATTGAAAGCATTACCCTGAATTCCTATAATTACAATGGAAACAGTATATACCTGGACCAATCCACCGCCTACACCTACACCCTGCGGGAAAATGAGAATATAACCGATTTTGTAAACGACCGCCGAGGCGGAACCCGAAGCTATAACCATTACCCCACAACTTGGGGAGCCCAGTTCAGCGACACAGAGCAGATTGCCTATCTGCTGGAGCTTTGCCATAAAAACGTGCAGGCACGCCAGCAAGAGGCCGGCTTTTTGGGGCTGAAGCAGCCTGCAGAATATGAGAATCTTTCTTTTGTGGGCAGAGCCATCTTCCGGCTGAAATCCGGCAGAACTATCACCCGCTATTACAACTGGGCGGAACCGGAAACCGCCGAACTACTGGACAAATGGCGCTTTTCCCAGGGCTACCTGCGCAGTACCAGCCCCCTGTTCTTAAACCAGGCGGAACAGATTGACGAGGCTGCCTTGTGGGACGGGCTGCTGACTGAAAAATATGCGCTTCAGCTCAGCGACGTCCAAAAAGAGGAGCTGCTGGACGCCATGCGGCAGGACCTTTTGCAGCGGGATTGGGGCGCTTATCTGGCAGGGCAGCAGCAAACCTTAGGCTACGTTACCCTGCTGATGAACCCGCCCTCCCCTGACCAAAGCAGCGGCAGATTTTTTACCGGCAGCGCGGAGCTGGAAATTCTGCCGGACAGCAAAAACGTGCTGGACTTACTGGGAAAATGGGGCTTAACCGAGCACCTGCAAACCAATCCGGATAGAATTACCCAGGTGGCTTACACGAATGTCCGCTATTCGCTTTCTTCCCAAAATCTGTTTGACCGGTACCGGCTTATCCGAGCTTCTGACGTAACCAGCAACGATATTCTCTATGAAGGAAGCATTTTCCAAAAGATGGATTTAGCGGACGGCAAAGCCCTGCTGACGGATGTGCGTACCATCGCCCTGTCTGCTCAGATAGGGGAACAGGCGGCAGTTATTCCCTCCGGCATAGTTATTCCCGAGGATAACCTTACAATACTGTTTTTCTACACCGATGAGCTGGGGGAAAGCTCTGTTACCCAGCGGTTTTTACCTCTAAGCAAGCTGCCGGAAAAGTATCGGAACAGTCTGCAGCAGGAATATGAGGACATTTTGCAATAAAACAGGCTGAAATCATCCCAAAATGCTTTAAAATTACCTCCAAAAATACAAAAAAGATGCAGCACCAATTTCTTGACCACTACTTATGGTAAAGAAATTCCATGTTGCATCTTTTTTATTTGGACGAGGGTGCTGCCCTAAGCCGCTACCTCCTAACAGAACGATAAGCAATCCTTATTGACCTGCTAAAAATTGTGCATTTTTAGGCTTCGGCCATGCTACGTTGGAATACACACGCAATGAGTATGCAGCGGTCCTATGGGCATCGTTCTACAGTCATTCATCGCTGCGTAATGCCGATAAAAATAAGCGCCGTTTCGTACAGAAACCGCCTATTTTTACAAAAATGTACATCAACTTACCGGCGCAGCCCTCATTTTGCCCTACAGGCAAAACCGTTGAGCTTCGCAAGTAAAACGTTAAACCCTGCTTAAAAACAAGGCTGAAAGCACAAAAGCGCAGTCCCGTCACCGTGGCTGGAGATAATACCGGCCCTCATTTGTTTCCACCAGACGCTTTTGCAAAATCATCATCCGGGTTACGCCAGGAAAACCGTGGGGATTAAAAACCCCGGCTTCCTCAAAGGTAACTGCTGTTTGAGGTGAAAATGCATTGCACCTTCTTAGCTTCTTCACAATATAATTTCTGCGGATCAGCGGTACTGGCACCATAAAAACACCCCTTTTTCACACAAAACAGCAAAAATCAGTGGTAAAACAGCTGCAGTAAACGACGCTCGTTGCGGAATATGTAGCTGCGCAGCTCTGCCTCAGCCCCGGCGTCCAGCTCAGAAAACCGGCAGCCATGCCCATACTGCGGCACCCCATTTACGGGAGGCAGCTCTTCTTTCCACAGTACCTCGGCAGTAAGCAGCAAGGGCTTAGTGGCTTCCATAAACTGGAACCGCACCAGCGCGTTTTTCGGCAAGGAATACTTACAGACGAAATAAATTCCACCAGCGCTTAAATTGCGGCTGTAGGCGGAAAATTTCGCCTCCGGCGGCCGTTCTGTTCCCCGGGGAACATACACGCAGCTTAAATCCAAGTCCACCTCCAGGGGCACCTTCAGGTCCCTGCGGCGCTGGGTCTGGCTGATGGTTTCAATTACGTCACAGGCATAAGAAACCAGCCCGTCCGGCGTATTTTCCGGGGCAGAAAGATTGCACCGGCACTCCACCAAGCCAACAGTAGCGTCCGAAAAGGACACCAAAAAGGAGGGATACTTCCCAACCGGAAAATCCCGGGAGACAACCAGCCGGATCACATCCCCCGACATATCATGAACCACCCCGGCCTCGCAAATTGATTCAAGCTCCGGGGTAAATATTTCCGCTTTGCGGCAGTTTTTCAGCAATGCCATAAAGCAAGCGCCTCCTCAATTTCTATAATGATTCAACAAGTCGCAGACAACTTATCTCCCACTATGTTCTGTGAGAGCATTATACATCCAGGAATTTATTATGAGAGCACGTGTAATATCAGTATACTCCCCATTGACAGATTCTTTCGCTGACTCAATAACTTCACCTATAACAGTTTTACCGTCAAGAACAGGACCACCACTCATTCCGTTATACGCCTTACAAACAATCCTTATCCCCTGGTAATGACTTTGTTACTTTGCGGTCTATAACGCCGTTTTGCATAACCAATTCTTTACTTCCTTCGATTCCTCCATATCCAAGAATATCTACTTTTAATCCTATAAGATCTGAAGTATTATCAAAGAACTCATAACCATAATAGTAATTATACCTTGAAGAACTAACTTATTGTTATTATCCCCCAATCATCAAGATGTGTGTTATCATATTCTCCTCCTAATTGAATATTTATGCTATTAAATTCTACTCCTCATACACCACCTCATCTCCTATTACCACAGCAATATTACAATCTTCTCCATATTTGAATTTTAATGTTTTAGCTAAGCTTTGCCAAAAAATATTATTTATCTCCACAATATGCTCATCATCACTCACATCTATAGATAAGTCAAGCCTAATAGACGACACCAAAGAAGAATGATAGCGAATGGTACTATTTTGATAATTGATATCCCCTTCGTTATAATTTACACTAAAACTTTCCAAGCTTATTTTTCGGGAAAAAGCAGCCAATTCTTTCCATTTTTCAAAAAGTACTTCCCTCCCTCCCTGGATTTCCACATCCTTTTCTTTTATCTCTGTATAATCCGTTGAGGGATAAAAGATCTTTTCTATACTAACCTCAGGACTTCCTGTAACCTTGATAACTAATTGAGCATCATCATACCTTGCATCATTATTAAAAGCAGAATCAATCCAAACAAAAATTCCAACCGCAATAAAAATTGTTGCAATAAAAGCAATAATTGGAAACAAAAAATCCTTTCGCAGCATAACAAAATAAGCCTCCAAATAAATTCAGGACACTTTTACAAACTTATTATAACAAAAAAATATATAATAGGCAAGCGTCAATTAAGGAGACTTCCTAATTAATGAAAAAACTACTCCCCCACCACTAACGTCACCGAACAGCTTAAACTGCCCGCAAACTCCAGGGTATCAACAGCGTAGGCGTCAAACCGAGCCGTAACCGGGTAGGACCCCACTGCAAGGGTTGGCAGCGCTGTGTCCTCCCCCGGTGTTACGGTGTCCAAAAAGCTGCCCGGCATAAGAAATCCGGAGCGGTAAAGCTCTTTTCCCTGGCTGTCCAGCAGCAAAATCTGCATATAATACTGGTTCTCCTGGGGGTTTTCCGCCAGCAGCGTAAGCCTGCCTGTCCTCTGGGAGAACCCCGGGCTGCTGTTCATCACGTACCGAAAAGTTCCCTTTTCCAAAAGCTCCACGCTGTCCTCAGCAGGGTTTTGCCCCTGGGACTGGAGCGTGCCGGTTTGTGCCTCATTATCGAACAGGAAATTCTCGCTTTGGGGGGCTTTTGGGCTAAGCAGATAGCGAAAAAGCAAAAACCCGGTTAAAGTAAGCAGCCCCAAACAGAGCAGCATAATCAAAAAGCTGCCTGCAAAGTGGTTGGACCGCTGAACCGTACGGGAGGAAGCCATAAACAAAATCATCCTCTCTGTATAAAAAATATTACTTTATACAAACACAAGTGCTTTACAGGATAAAAAATTCCTGTGCCATTCCATTATACATGAAAAGCTTGCAAGATACAATCGAATAAAATAATTCCTTTTTCAGAACAGAACGGCAGAACCCGCTGCCGTTTTCCCTTCCATATAAAGCCTCTCCAAAAGCCACAGAACAGCAAGCAGCACTCCCGTCCCCTAAGCCAGCAGAAACAACAGCGCCGCCCCACAAAGGAACGGCGCCCGTTTTGCCTGAATCAGTTTACTCCTCCTCGCTGGAGGCCTCCCGCCGTTTTTTCTGCACCAGGAAGAACATCACTGCCGCAGCTGCCACCACAATCACCAGTACGGTGACGATTGTGCCGGTGATGTTGGAATTTCCCTCGGTTTTGCCCGAAAGCAGATCGGTCCACAGCCGGTCAATCTCCACATTCACGTCATCCGGCAGCGCCAAAAAGAATTCGGACTTCTCCATAATCTCGTCAGCAGGATAAGAAATCGGGCTGTTTGCCATCTCCGGGTCCATCAGCTCTCTTGCGGCAGAAATGGGGGTGGAATAACCGATATACTCAATGTTAGCGGCAGCCACCTCCGGCTCGCACAGGTAGTTGATGTACAGATGAGCCGCCTCCTTATTGGCAGCGCCCTTGGGAATACAGATAGCGTCCACAAACCGGTTGGTGCCCTCCTTGGGGGAGGCAAAAGCCAAATCCGGGTTGTCGGCAATCATGGTAATGGCGTCGCCAGCGTAATAGGGGGCAATGGCGGCCTCACCGCTTTGCATCTTGTCAAAAATCTCATCCATAACATAGGCCTGTACCAACGGCTTTTGCAGACGTAACTGCTCAAATGCGCTTTCAATCTCCGCCATGTTCGTGGTGTTAAAGGAGTATCCCAGCTTCTTCTGGGCAATGCCCAAAGCATCCCGGGGGTTGGAGAACATCAGGATGTTCCCGCTGTATTTTTCATTCCAGAGAATGTCCCAGCTGTCCACAGTATCCTCCACCATTGTGGTGTTGTAGATAATTCCTACTGTGCCCCAGGTATAGGGCACCGAATACTCGTTGGCCGGGTCATACTCGGGATTTTTATAGTCATTATCAATGTTGGCAAAGGCGGGGATTCTGTCGTAATCCAGCTTTTCCAGCATATCCTCCCGGATCATCCTGGCAATCATGTAGTCAGAGGGGATAATGATATCATAATTCACCGCGCCGCTCTGCAGTTTGGCATACAGCTCCTCGTTGGTGGCAAAGGTGCTGTAAACCACCTTGATGTCGGTCAGTTCCTCAAACTCCTTGTTGACGTCCAGAGCGCCCTCCGAACCGTCGGAGATGTACTCTCCCCAGTTATACACGTTGATGGAAATGCCCTGATCCTGATACTGCCGGTAATATTCCTCCGAACTATCCAGCGCGTATACAGGAGCAGCCAAACTGCAGGCAGCCACCGCGGCACAAATGGCAACAGAAGTGATTTTCTTTTTCAATTCAAGTCTCGTCCCTTTCTTTATTCAAAGATTCCGGTAAAAATATCGTTATCCGCAAAACGCGGCACACCGGCACAGGTTTCGTCCACCTTTTTTGGGGGACGTAACAGCCGCTTGTTCATCAGCAGCCTTCCAAAAGGCTTATCGGGCAGGTTAAACCCGCATATTTGCCTTTTCCTTCCGTTCTTTCCGGGCGTCGTGAATATTCACCGCCAACAGAATAGCCAGCACCACCAAAAACAGGATGGTAGACAGCGCATTGATTTCCGGGCTCACCTTTTTCCGGGTCATGGAATAGATAGTCACCGGCAGGGTTTGAGAATTCGGCCCGCTGGTAAAGTAGCTGATGATAAAATCATCCAGAGAGTAAGTAAAAGCCATCATAAAGCCGGAGAGGATGCCGGGCATAATTTCAGGCAGAACCACCTTAAAAAAGGCTCTTCCGGGGCTGCAGCCCAAATCCAGCGCCGCTTCATAAATGCTGTTGTCCATCTGCCGCAGCTTCGGCATCACATTCAAAATCACATAGGGGAGGCTGAAGGTAATATGGGCAATCAGCAAAGTGCCAATCCCCATCTGCAGCGGGATATTCAGCTTGGTGCGCACAAATACAAACAGCAGCATCAGGGAAACGCCGGTAACAATCTCCGGGTTAATAATAGGAAGATAGGTCACATTCATTACAAACTTTTTTGCCCGCTTATTCATCCTGTGAATCCCGATAGAGGCGCTGGTGCCAATCAAGGTAGCCAGCACCGAGGAAATTACCGCCACAATCAAAGTATTCAGCAAAGACTGCAAAATCAGGTTATTGGTAAACAGCTCCTTATACCAGTCCAAGGTAAAGCCGGTAAACACCGCCCGGCTTTTGGACTGGTTAAAGGAAAACGCAATCAGCACTAAAATAGGCAGATATAAAAACGCCATAATCAGGCCGGTATACACTTTGGAAAGCCATTTCAAGGCTGCTTCCTCCTTTCGGTTTCACAGATTGCAAAATGTTTCACGTGAAACAATTGTTCTTTTTAAGGGACGGGACAGCCGTCCTGTTTTCTTGTGCTTTGGGGGTAAGCCCCTAGTATGCAGGAAGCTTTGGGACAGGGTGGTTCACCATCTGCGGATAGCACCTGGAGGCGCCGTATGAAGTTATGACACAGCTTCGGCCCTATGGAGCTGTCAGCTTGTCGGCTAAAGGCTCCTTTTTGCGCTCCTGCATGCCTGAATAAGGCCACAGGATACTAACCATGCGCGACGTCCCAAAAACGCTACAGAAGCAGGCCCTCTTCCATCTGCTCCTCGTCCATGCTGTTCATGGCTCCCATACAGATCAGGATCAGCACCATCAACAGCAGCGAGATAGCCGACCCCAGGTTGGGGTTGTAGGCGTTACCCAAAAACTGCAGGTCAATCAGGTCGCCAATCATCAGGTTGGAACCGCCGCCCAGCATTTTGGAGATAATAAAGGTGCTTACCGCCGGTACAAATACCATCGTTACCCCGGAGATAATCCCCGGCTTGCTCAAGGGCAGAATTACTTTGGTGATAACCATAAACGGGTTGGCTCCCAGATCCTGTGCCGCCTCAATAACCTTTTCGTCGATTTTTACCATAATGGAGTAAAGGGGCAGTATCATGTAAGGGATGTAGTTGTATACCATACCCAGCACCACCGCCCCCTGGGTGTTGATCATTTGGTACGGCCCCAAGCCAAACCAGCCTAAAACCCGGTTAATCAGCCCGGTGTTTTCCAGCAGTGTCATCCAGGCATAGGTGCGCAGCAGGAAGTTCATCCACATGGGCAGCATCACCAGCATAATCATGGTGCGCTGCTGGCTGCCGGTTTTTCGGGAAATAATGTACGCCAATGGGTACCCCAGCACCAAACAGATTGCCGTAGAAACTGCCGCCAGCTTTACCGACTTCCAGATCACCCCCAAATAGGAGGACACCTGCATAATGTTGTTCAGAGTAAAGCGGCCGGAGCTGTCTGTCACAGCGAAAAGTACAATCAGCCCCAAAGGCACAATGATAAAAACAGCCATCCACAAAAGGTAAGGGAATGCCGTTGCTTTTTTCACTTTACATCCCCCTCCGGCTTCTTCATAATATGTATGTCAAAGGGGACGACCTGCAGCCCGATGTTGCTGCCCACCGTTTCATGCTGGGTGGAATGGATCATCCAAGGATAGCCGTTTTCGTCCTCCGCAATCATCTCATAATGGACGCCCTTGAAGATAACCGAGGTAACGGTAGCGGTAATCTGGCCCTCCATGGGGGCTACCACCTTCAAATCCTCCGGGCGGATTACTACGTCTACCGGCTCGTTAGAGGCAAAGCCTTGGTCCACGCAGTCAAAGCGACGTCCTGCAAACTCTACCCAAAAATCCTTGAGCATAATGCCGTCGATGATGTTGCTTTCTCCAATAAAGTCCGCCACAAAGGAGTTTACCGGCTCGTTATAAATGTCCTGAGGAGTACCGATCTGTTGGATCTCCCCGTCCTTCATTACCACAATGGTATCGGACATAGTGAGGGCTTCCTCCTGGTCATGAGTTACATAAATAAAGGTGATTTCGGTTTTTTGCTGAATCCGCTTCAGTTCCACCTGCATTTCCTTCCGGAGCTTTAAGTCCAGGGCGCCCAGGGGCTCGTCCAAAAGCAACACCTTGGGGTGGTTTACCAACGCTCTGGCGATGGCAACACGCTGCTGCTGCCCGCCGGAAAGCTGATTGACGCCCCGTTTGTTATAGCCCTTCAGGTTGACGACAGCGAGCATTTCGTTTACCCTGTCCCTGATTTCTTTTTCCGGCAGTTTTTTCAGCCGCAGGCCAAAGGCCACATTCTCAAACACATTTAGGTGAGGAAACAGGGCATACCGCTGGAACACGGTATTCACTTGGCGTTTATAAGGGGGCATATCGTTAATTTTTTTGCTTTCAAAATAAACCTCGCCCTGGCTGGGGGCCACAAAGCCGCCGATAATCCGCAGAGTTGTGGTTTTGCCGCAGCCGGAGGGGCCGAGGAAGGTTACAAATTCTTTGTCCCTGATGTCCAGGTTAATTCCCTTGAGCACCTTCACGCCGTCGTATTCCACAACAAGATTTTTCAGGCTGATGATAAAGGAATCCGCCATTGCACAAACCTCCTTTTTTAAGGTAAACAAAAAACTCGCCGTACCACCTGGTTCCACCGCTTTGTGACGT
>CATJLA010000186.1 GCA_949741215.1 uncultured Oscillospiraceae bacterium | reverse complement strand
TGCCTGCGGCTTGTCGGCTAAAGCCTCCATTTTGCCTACAGGGCAAAACCGCCGCTTGGGGGCTTTGTGAAGCACAAAAGAGCAGGAACTTGCCTTTACTAAGCCTATGCACCACAAAGCTCCGCGACGTCCCAAAAGCAAAAATAAAACCGCCCTGTTTTCCCGCAAGAAAACAAGGCAGTCTAACATCACAAAAATAAAAGCTTACTTTTCAACAGCAGAGGCATCTGCCTCCTTTTCTGCAAGCCCCCGGTGGAATAGATCATTTACCTGGTATGCCAAAGTCATCAAGCTGTCGCCCATGTGTACATTTTCCACTACAATGCCCTTGTAATCCATGGCAAGATCATAATGGGAAAAATTCCAGAACCCCTTGATCCCCCAGCTTACCAGATTATCCGCCAGCACCTGAGCCGCCTCCTGGGGAATGCACAATACCGCTACCTGAGGCTGTTCCCGGAAACAGAACTCCCGCAGGCTGGCAATATCCTGCACCTCCAGCCCCTTTACTCGGGTGCCAATCAGCCGTTCACTTTTGTCAAAGATCCCAACCAGATCAAAGCCCCTGGTTTCAAAGGACATATGGGTGGCAATGGCCCGCCCCAGGTTGCCTACCCCGATCAAAATGGCCCGCAGGGTGTGGTCCAACCCCAAAATCCGGGAGATCTCCCCCAGCAGCGCCTCCACGTTATACCCATATCCCTGCTGCCCAAAGCCGCCAAAACAGTTTAAGTCCTGACGAATCTGGGAAGCCGTAAGTCCCATAATCTGGGCCAGCTCCCGGGAGGAAATTCGGGTGACGCCGCTTTTCAGCAGGTCCTCCAAAAACCGATGGTACCGAGGCAGCCGCCGCACCACCGAGAGAGAAACAGCCTGATTTTTTGGCATGTTGCAATCACCCTTTCTTCCCCAATTCTGGTAAGCCCTTTTTAGTGTCCTGCGGGAACACCGCCCCTATTCACTCTTCTATATTCCTTATTTCTGCCATTACATAATCTCCAAACTCCTGGCAGGTGCAGCCTGTATCCCGTCCGGTGATGGTCAGCTTTTTATCGGTGTACATACAGCGGTCCAGCGCGTTTTCCAGCTTTTCGCTCTCCTTCTGGTACCCGATATGAGAAAGCAGCATCACAGCGGCCCGCAGCATGGAGCAAGGATCAGCATACTGGCCTCTGCCTTCGGTCATCATCCGGGGCGCCGAGCCATGGATCGCCTCAAACATAGCGTACCGCTTGCCGATATTGGCACTGCCGGCAGTACCAACGCCTCCCTGGAATTCCGCAGCCTCGTCGGTAATGATGTCCCCATACAGATTAGGCAGCACAAATACCTGGAACTGCGTGCGGCGCTTCTCGTCAATCAGCTTGGCGGTAGTGATGTCGATATACCAGTCATCGGTGGTAATTTCGGGATACTCCTTGCCGATCTCCTGGCACAGCTTTAAAAATTTGCCGTCGGTGGTTTTAATCACATTGGCTTTTGTGATAATGGAAACCCGGTTTTTGTGGTTATTCCGGGCGTATTCGTAGGCCAGGCGGGCAATCCGTTCACTGCCTTCTGTAGTGGTAACCACAAAATCCACCGCCAGGTCATCGTCCACATGGATGCCCTGGGAGCCTACCGCATAGCCGCCTTCTGTATTCTCCCGGAAAAAGGTCCAGTCAATGCCTTTTTCCGGTACCTTTACAGGGCGCAGGTTGGCAAACAGGTCCAGCTCCTTGCGCATGGCCACGTTGGCGCTTTCAATATTCGGCCAAGGGTCGCCGGCGCGGGGGGTGGTTGTTGGCCCTTTCAATATGACGTGACAGCTCTTTAATTCCTCCAGCACATCATCGGGGATCGCCTTACCACAGGCCACCCGGTTCTCAATGGTGAGCCCGTCAATAGAGCGAAAAACCACCTTGCCTGCTTTTACAGCGTCCTGCAGCAAAAATTCCAGCACCCGCCGGGCCTCCGCGGTAATCACAGGGCCGATACCATCGCCGCCGCACACGCCGATGATAATCTGATCCAGATTTTTATAATCCACAAAGTCCTGAGCCGACTTCATTTTGTCCACTCTGGCAAGCTGAGCCCGCAAAAGGGCCTCAAATTTTTCGGCAGCTGCTTTGATTTTCTCTTCCATTAAATTCAAACCTTCCGCTTTGCAAAATTTAGCCTTGGGGACAGGGGCGGTAACAAAGGTCCCCTTGTCTAACAAATAACAATCCTTATTTTACAGCAGTTTTTTGGTTCTGTCAATCAAACAATCTTTAGAATAAGTAAAAAGTAAGAGTGAATAGTGAATAGTGGAGGTACGTTCCTTGCAGGAACGATTGGAATGTTGCTGTGGATTTTTTTCGTTATAAGGGTTTGAAATAGTTTTACTTTTCTTCTAGAAATGTTTCACGTGAAACAATTGTTCTTGTGAGATGGGGGATTGTTTTTTATATTGCGATAGGCGGATGCGCTACTTTTTTATTAGCCCTCGCAGCAATGCGGCGGCAGCTGCCCGCCGTTTTGCTGTTTCCTCCGGGTCAATTCGTAACCCCTCGGGAGTGCTCAACAGCATATCTCCCTCACGGGGCGGGGTATTGGGGCTGCCGGGTGCCGGCAGAATCTTCTCTACCGGTACCCGCAGGGTGCTTCTGTCTTCCCCTTCGCAAATCGCAATGCTGCCTTCAATCCGGTCAATAGAGTAATACATTATGCCGCCTGCCCTCCTTTTTGAGTGGAGACTGAAATACTGCTCCCGTCTGAAATAAACACAATATTGCCGCAAAGATCGGTTCTATAGTAAGGGATGCCCAGCTTCTCCAGCTTTTGGATCGTTTCCTGGTGGGGATGGCCATAGTCGTTATCTGCGCCTACCGAGATGGACGCATAGGAGGGATCCACTGCGTCCAGATAGGGCTGGGAAGTGGAGGTATAACTGCCGTGATGCCCTACAAACAACACATCGGCGGAAGGATCCAGCCCTTTTTGGGTGAGCAGCGCCGCTTCCGCTTCCTTGCTGCTGTCTCCATTAAAAAGAAACGCGTGCTCTCCAAAGGTAATTTTGGATACTACCGAGAGATTATTCAGGTCCGAAAATTCTCCTACCGGGCCTAAAATCTTCAGCACCGCGCCGCCCCCAAGGCTGTATTCGTCCCCAGGGTGGGAGAGGGTGATCTCCAGCCCGGCATTGGCAATGGACTGGAGCAGGTCGGTATAGGTTTTGGTGGTGGGAACCTGGCTTTCCTTTAAGGGTGGCATGATAATCCGCTTTACCGGAAAATGATCCACCACATAGTCCATCCCGCCAATATGGTCGGAGTGGGGGTGGGTGCCAATTACCAAATCCAGTGACGTTACCCCCTGGGACTTAAGGTATCGCTCTACAACTTCCCCCTTGTTGTTTTCACCGGCGTCAATCAGCACCGTTTTTTCCTGCGTTCTCACAAAAATACTTTCCCCCTGGCCCACGTCAATCACGTGTATTTCCAGGGTGCCCTCCGGGGCTAAGCCAGGCTGGCTGTAGTCGCCGTCAGGGTCTAACTCCTGGGCTAATCCGGCAAAAATTTCGTTCCAGGTGGGAATACCCAAACCAAGATCAACATAGTCCGAAAGGGTAATCAGCAGGCAAAGCATACAAACTGCCGCCGCAACAATAGCAGGTGTAACCGAAATCCGGGCCGCGCTTCGTCTTTTGGTACTGCCGCCGCTTTTTTTGCTTTGGGGACGTCCTGCCCGGGAGGAATTGCCGGTGCTTCTTCCTGCAGTACCTCTTGCGGTATTTTTGCCGCCGTTACCTGCCGGTTTTGTGGTTTTTCTGGGTGCCATGGCCGCCGCTCCTTCCTTTTGCAGTGGATTTTGTAGGGGCTTTCTGCTGCCCGGCTGCGCTTCGTCCCGGGACGGCACTGCGCCGGTTTGTTTTGCCACCAAGGGGCTTTCTCTCTGCCCGCTGCCGGTTCTTCCGCTGGAGATACTCTCTGTCCGGCGGCACAAGGCAGTGCTTCTCGGTACCGATTAAATCCTCCCGGTGCCCCTTTATCAGCGCCCGGATTACCTCCGAGCGGTTTTCCGGCTTATAATACTGGAGTAAAACCCGCTGGAGGTGCTTTTCCTCCGGGGTGCGGGGCACAAACACCGGTTTCAGGGTAGCTGGATCCAGCCCGGTGTAGAACATGCAGGTAGAGGGGGTGCCGGGGGTGGGGTAGAAGTCCTGCACCTGCTCGGGATGGATTTTGTTTTTCTTCAAAAATACAGCCAGCTCAATGGCGTCCGCCAAGGTGGAGCCGGGATGGGAGGAAATCAGGTAAGGCACCAGATACTGCTCTTTTCCGGCCTGCTTGGTGACGTCGTAAAACCTTTTGGCAAAGCGCTCATAGGTTTCAATATGGGGCTTGCCCATAGCGTTCAGCACATGGTTGCTGCAGTGCTCGGGAGCCACCTTCAGCTGCCCGCTTACATGGTAGCGCACCAGCTCCTGAAAAAAGGTGGGGTCTTTTTCCTCCATTAAGTAGTCATACCGGATACCGGAGCGGATAAACACCCGCTTTATTCCCGGGATGGCGCGGAGCTTGCGCAGCAGCTCTACATAGTCGCTGTGGTCTACCTGGAGGTTAGGGCAAGGCTTGGGCGCCAGGCACTTGCGGTTTTTACAAAGGCCGGCAGTCAGCTGCTTTTTGCAGGAGGGCAGCCGGAAATTGGCGGTAGGCCCGCCCACGTCGTGAATATAGCCCTTAAAATGGGGGTTGTCCAAAAAGCTTTTGGCCTCCCGCAGGATAGACTCATGGCTGCGGCAGGTAACGTGGCGGCCCTGATGAAAGGTGATGGAGCAGAAGTTGCAATCCCCAAAGCAGCCCCGGTTGTGCATAATGGAAAACTCCACCTCCGAGATGGCGGGAATGCCTCCCTGACTCTCATAAACCGGGTGATAGGTGCGGCGGAAGGGGATTTCAAACACCTTATCCAGCTCCTGCTGGTTCAGGGGGATGGCAGGTGGGGTTTGCACCAGCAGCTTGTCCCCGTGCTTTTGCTGGATGGCCTTGCCGTACACACTGTCCTGCTGCTCCAGCTGTAGCTGGAAAGCCTTGGCGTAGGCGGTTTTGTCAGCGCTTACCTTAGCAAAGGAGGCGCAGGATACGGCGTCCGGCAAAGTTTCCCAAAGCTCCGCCAGGTAGCAGATACCCCGGATCTCCCGCAGTTGGGCGGGGGTTTTTCCGGCGGCCAGGCCTCGGGCGATCTCCTCGGTTTGGTGTTCTCCCATGCCGTAGATCAGCAGATCGGCTTTGCTGTCCACTAAGATAGAAGGACGTACGGCGTCATCCCAGTAGTCATAGTGGGCAAACCGGCGGAGAGAGGCCTCCAGCCCTCCGATCACAATGACTGACTGAGGCAGCAGCTCCCTTATTTTATTGCAATAGACAATCACGGCACGGTCGGGACGCATACCGGCCTTACCCGCGGGGGAGTAGACGTCGGTGGTGCGCTTGCGTCTGGCGGCAGTATAATTATTTACCATAGAATCAATGTTGCCGCTGGTAACAAAAAAGCCCAGCTTTGGGGCCCCAAAGGTTAAAAAGTCCTCATCCCGCTGGGGCTGGCAGACCATAGCCACCCGAAAGCCCAGCGATTCCAGCAGACGGGCGGTAATGGCAATGCCAAAGGAGGGATGATCCACATAAGCATCTCCGGTAACACAGACGATATCGATTTCGTTCCATCCACGCTGACGGGCTTCTTCCATCGTCAGGGGAAGAAAAGGGTGCAGGTTCATGGGCAGGCCTCACTTTCAACGGTTATCTTCTACAGTATAGCATGTTTTTAAGTAAAAAGTAAGAGTGAATAGGGAATAGTGTAGGTGTCCCTGCGGGACGGATTTGAAAAACAGGGGTACCTTAAATTTTGCTTTTTGGGACGTCGCGTTGGATTGTGGTGCATAAGTCCTTTTTTAGTCTGTTTGCAGGGAGGAAGAAAACCGATGGAATTGCAAAAATGTTGCTGTTCTTTTGTAAGCAGACGATAATGCTTTTGAGGGGAGGCTTTTGCACTGCAGGAATATGCGACGTCCTAAAAGAAAAAAATTTTTGTATAGAAATTAAAATTTCTGTAAAGTTGTTTGCTTTTTTGTCTGCTTCTGCTATACTGAAATGTGTACAGGCTGTTGTATGGCTGCCTGCTGTATTGATATAGTATATGTCTTCCTCTTTTTTTGGGGAAATGTTGCGATAGAGAGGTCTTTTTCATGAAGCGGAAGTTTTTCTTTGCTGCGGTGTTGCTGGTGGTGGCCCTGGTGTTCCAAATTGTTCCGGCGATGGCTTACGAGCCGGAATTTGAGGTGCAGTCTAAAGGGGTTTATTTGGTGAATTTGGATACGGATACAGTGGTTTATGAGAAAAATGCCAACGAAAAAATGTACCCCGCTTCCCTTACTAAAATTATGACTACTTTGCTTGCGATTGAAAATGTTGCCAATCTGCAGGAGGAGGTTACTGTACCTACCTACATTTTTGACGAATTCATCGGGATCAATATCTCCCACGCCGGAATTGACAAGGGGGAGATTTTAACGGTGGAAAAGCTGCTGTATGCTATGATGATGCAGTCTGCAAATGAGGCGGCCAGTATCGTCGCGGATTATGTGGGAGGCGGCAGTATTTCTGAATTTGTGGAGATGATGAACAAAAAGGCCAAGGAGATCGGGGCGAACAACACCCACTTTGCAAACCCCCATGGCCTGTATGACGATGAGCAATACACTACCCCCTACGATATGTACCTGATTACCCGCTATGCCATGCAGCTGCCCGGCTTTATGGACTACTGTACCGAGCTTGTGCGGGAAATTGGGCCGACAAATCTGCACACCAGCCTGCGGCTTTCCAACCGCAACGCCATGATGAGCTCCACCAGCGAGTATTACTACGAGCCGCTGCGGGGAATAAAAACCGGTACTCTGGAGGAATCCGGCAGGTGCCTTGTCTCAACAGCGCAGAAGGATGGATACAGCTATCTGCTGGTGCTGATGGGAGCGCCTTATCTGAACGAGGAAGGGGAGGTTATCCCTACAAATTACTCCTATACTGAGACAAAAGATTTGTACGAATGGGCGTTTTCCAGCTTTAAGGTAAAAACCTTTGTGCAGAAGCTGGAGGAAAAGGGCGGCGTTACAGTAGAGCTTGGCAAGGATGACAAGGATTACATGAACGTGGTTGCCAAGGATGGCTTTACCGCTTTGGTTCCGGACGAAATCGAAGCGACCAGTGCGCAGCTTTTGCCGGATCTGCCCAAAAGCATCAAGGCCCCGGTGGAAAAGGGGGACAAGATTGGCACCCTGAAAATTATGCTTTCCAACGAGGAAATCGGCTCGGTGGACTTAGTGGCCTCTGAGTCGATCGAGCGCAGTGAATTCCTTTATGCGCTGGATAAGGTAAAGGGTGTGTTTAATTCCTTTGCCTTTAAGTTTGTTTTTACGACGGTAGTGGTATTCCTGGTGCTGTATATCGCTTTGATGTGCGTCCGTAATTATAATAAAAAGCGGTATTCGGCTATCAATAAAAGAAAGAGAAGAAGATGAATTTTTTTAAGTAAGAGGTAATAGTGAATAGTAAATAGTGGCGGAACGCCCTTGCAAGGGCGATTGGAAAAAGTGCGGCGTATTTTTTATGCTTTTTCCTATAAAAATGTTTCACGTGAAACAACTGTTCTTTTCGTAGCAAAGAATGTCTCTGCTTTGGTAGGCAATTTTTCATTTGAAATTTTTGGCTGTAAAGGGGTTGACACCAATACAAAATGCGGACACAATTAGACAGACAGACAGACAGACAGACAGACAGACAGACAGACAGACAGACAGACAGACAGACAGACAGACAGACAAATTA
>CATJLA010000185.1 GCA_949741215.1 uncultured Oscillospiraceae bacterium | reverse complement strand
TCTTTCATATATTCTGCAAGTAAGAGCAACCTTACCGATTTTTACGACTACAGGTTGAAAATTGAGCTGTATGTTTACGATAGCAGCGGCAGTGAAATTGAGTACGATTACATGTATTTGACTTGATTTGGCTTGCATTTCAGTAATTTATCGATTATCGACGATCCTGGCGCGGTTAAAAGCTTGTATGGTATTTTGCGCATAAATATTAACAAAATTATGATGGTCCTATCTTTACAGTAAAACAACAACGCGACAAAATACCTAAGCAGTGATTGATGGCGTCAGGACGGAAGATATACCAGAGATGTACTTGCGAGTTAAGTGTATTTCTGAGAAACAAAAGAAGGGCGGTGCATAATCATATTTTTTGGGATTTGACCCGATTCGGTGAGTTTATCTGTTACAAAAGGTTGTGAATTTTGGTAGAATAGCGGACATGCCGTTGTTCATAAGCTGTATTAGTCGATTTATGAAAGGAGCGGCTATATGGCGGAACAACAGACGCGGCAGTCCGTTTGCAGGAGTGTTTTCAAAAGCGGCGAGAACACGACTAAAACGCAATTCACGAGAAAGTGGATTGAGCTCGTTAATAGATTAGAGAAAAGCAAAGGACTTACGGCCGGAAAACGGTAGGAATAAAGCCGTTTCCTTAACAGGGAAACGGCTTGTTCTATCCCAAATATGAAAGTAGCTATTTACTGCCGCTTATCCGAAGAAGACAGAAATAAGCAATTTGAAACCGATGACAGCAACAGTATACAAAACCAAAAGTCAATGCTGCTGCAATACTCTCTGGAACAGGGATGGGAACTTTATAATATTTACAGCGACGACGACTACGCAGGGGCCGACAGACGTCGCCCGGAGTTTAACCAGCTGCTAAAGGATGCGGAGCAGCATAAATTTGATATTATCCTCTGCAAAACACAGTCACGCTTTACCCGTGAGCTTGAGCTTGTTGAAAAATACATACATGGACTTTTTCCTCTTTGGGGAATTCGCTTCATCAGTATTGTTGACAACGCAGATACTGCAAATAAGGGCAACAAAAAATCCCGTCAAATAAATGGGCTTGTCAACGAATGGTATTTAGAGGATATGTCTGAAAATATCCGCAGCGTTTTAACAAACAGAAGGGTAAACGGCTTTCATATTGGCGCATTTGCCCTTTATGGTTATAAAAAAGACCCCGATCAAAAGGGGCATTTAATCATTGATGAGGAAGCCGCCGCCGTCGTCCGTGAAGTATTTAACCTGTTCGCGCAAGGTTACGGAAAAACTGCAATTGCACGTATGCTCAACGATCAAGGCATACCTAACCCAACGGAATATAAGCGCCTGCATGGTTTACGCTATCAGCAGCCCAAAACCAAAAACAGTACGCTTTGGAAATACAGTGCTATTTCTGATATGCTGAAAAATGAAATCTATATTGGGAATATGGTACAGGGCAAATATGGCAGCGTATCATATAAAACAAAGCAGAACAGGCCTCGTCCTAAAAGCGAATGGTATGTTGTTGAGGGAACACATGAAGCGATCGTTGACCGTGAACTGTGGGATAGAGTGCAGGCATTGATCTCACAAAAAGCAAAACCGTTTGACGTCGGTACGATAGGCTTATTTGCAAGGAAAGTCCAGTGTGCTAATTGTGGATATACTATGCGATCTTCTAAAAATCGAGGGAAGCATTATTTAAAATGCGCAAACCGTCATGTAGCAAAGGACGCCTGTGTTGGCTCCTTTATCTCTGTTGACAAATTGGAGCAGCTTGTAATTGACGAGCTGAACCGTTTAGCAGCCAAGTATCTCGATAAAGAGGAGCTAGAGCGGAATATTAAATTCAGTGATGATCTGCAGGAACAAAAATCACAGCTGCTCTCTCATATAGCTGCCTATGAAAAAAAGGCTTCGGAATATTCAAAGGGAATCCAGGAGCTTTATATGGATAAGGTTAAAGGTATCCTATCGGAAAGTGATTACCTGAAAATGTCAAAGGAATTTACCACAGACCGCAATCGTCTGGAGCGTATGATTGCTGACGGCCAAAATCAATTATCCGCAATCGAAGAAAAAATGACGGCAGGGGATAACCGCCACAAATTGGCCCAGCAATATACCAACTTGGAATACCTTACTCATGAAGCGGTGGAAATACTGATTGATTACATATCTGTTGGCAAGCGCATTCCCGGCACAAGGGATGTTCCGATTGAGATTCACTGGAATTTTTAAGACAAAAGTTGTTTTTGCATCATTGCAGCAGAGCAAAAGGCCAGAACCACCTATGATAATATCCTTCGGCTGGTAGACGACCCAGATGTGCGTGAGCCCATTAAGTTTTTGCGGGAACGGGAGATTGTGCATTTTCAGAGATTCGGCGAAGCCCTGAGAAAAGTACAGGAGCAGCTGGATTCAAAGAACTACTACGCATTTAACCCGGAGTTTGACAGATGCCATGCCCCTATGCCGCTGAAAAAATAATCTGATACGCCAAAAGAGCAGACAAGTAAAATTGTCTGCTCTTTTGTTATCATCAACCATTGCTCCGGCGGCCATTGTTGGACGTAACTACCGCTTACAATTCTTCTGCCAACATCGTGGCAGCCCAGCCTACTTTTCTGCAAACCGAAGGGAACAGGACTGCATTTCCAGCCCGGTTTGGGCGGCAAAAAAACGCAAGTAGAAGCTGCTGGAGCGCACGTTCAGATTCATCTCCACAACCTGCCAATCTCTCTGCGCCCCGGTAAGGGTAACAGTGCTCAGCAGGTTTTGGTTTTGAAATATGGAAAGCGGCAGCTGAGATACATCGTTGTTGTCGGTGCTGCGTAAGACTATCTGCAAGGTGTAAGATCCCGTTTTAGGGATAACCACACCAAACCGGGTGCTGTCGCCCTTATTTAAGCCAATCAAACTGACATCTAGCAGGACGTCGCCCTGAGGGCCGGCTTTAACATAACAGACATTGGCGGCATTGTCGTCATCAAAAGAGGGCGCCTCGCTCAACTCCTTATCCAGCGGATCTTCCTGTCCACGCAAACGGAGCAAAGCGGGGGACTGCAGCAAAAATCGGCAGATATTCTCCGCACAGCGCTGGAAATCCCCCCTACTGACTGTCCCGCCCGCCAGCCCTTCTGCCAGATTGTCATGATTGGAATTCTCCTCAGCGTTGGCATTTACCATATACAGGTCATTTTGGGCACGCACCATAGCCGCAGTGTTGGTGCGCTCACCAGGCTGACCTTCATCGTTACAGCGGGCCCACCAGTCAGTCATAACCTGGCCCTGATATCCCCACTGATCGTGAAGAATCGTGGTAAGCAGATCATAATTGCTGGCAGACCAGAATCCGTTCACCGGGTTGTAGCTGGTCATCAAAGAACGTGCCTCGCCTTCCTTTACGGCAATTTCAAAGCACTTCAAATACAGCTCACGCAAAGCCCGTTCGGAAACTACAGCCTCCACATCGTGGCGGTGGAACTCCTGGCTGTTGCAGGCAAAATGTTTGACGGTACCGGAAACCCCATACCTGTGCATCCCCTGGAGCTGCGCAGCGGCCATTTTGCCGGTAAGCAGCGGATCTTCCGAGAAATACTCAAAGTTTCTGCCGTTCAGCGGGTGCCGGTGCAGGTTGATGCCAGGGCCCAGTAGGGTGTCAATCCTGTTTTTCCGCAGCTCCATCCCCTCAAACTCGTATAATTCCCGCACCAAAGGGGTATTAAAGCTGCAAGCCTGACAGGTTCCGTTGGGCATGGCAAAGGCCCAGGTACCACAGTCCATGCGAATGCCGCTGGGGCCGTCGGCACAGCAGCCGGTGGGGATGCCAAACTCTATCAGCCGTTGGGTAACGCCGCCAAACGCTCCTGCCGTTCCGGGGGTCACTTTAGGGGAACACATTCCCTCTCCCCGGACGATACAGCACAAATCCTCGTCTGAAAGCTGTGCCACAAAATCTGCCAGAGAAACCTTCCCGTCCGCCACGTCCCAAAGCTTCCAGCCCTTATCCCCGGTTTGAGAATACTCAGGGGCCATGCGGTCAGCCCGGCGTTTCACAGGGGAAACAGAGCCCAAAGGAACCGCCTCATAGACTGGTGTGTATATACCGTTTTCCACGGTACCAGGCCGCAGCCGTTCAAAAGCGGTGACAGGAGCGCACGCCTCCTCCAGCTGCTCTGTCACGGTTTCCGGCAGCTCAATGCTGCCTGCGAGACCAGCGGTGCGCACATCCGTCCCCAGATAGAACCGGTATATGCCGGCCTCCAGTATCCAGCAGGACTTATGGCCGGTAATACCGCTGTCGTCATAGGAAGCAAGGGAGGCAGCCGGACAGCTCATGGTAAGGGTTTCCTTCTCGCCAGGCTGTAAAAGCCGGGTTTTGGCAAAGGCGCACAGGCTGCGGGCGGCCTTGCCCAGTTTGCCCTGAGGGGCCTCCGCATACACCTGCACTACCTCTTTGCCCGCTGCACTGCCGGTGTTGGTGACGTCAGCGGAAAAATACAGCTTGTCTCCCTCCCGGAAAACCTGGCCGGAAGTGACAGAAAAATTCGTATAGCTGAGGCCGAATCCAAAGGGATAAAGCACTTTTTCAGGGGCAAAGGTCTCAAAATAGCGGTAGCCTACATAGATATCCTCCGCATAAATGTTGCGGGTTTCGCTGCCGTAATTCCGGGCGGCAGGGTAATCGGAGATGTCTCTTGCAATTGTATCGGAAAGCTTGCCGGAAGGGGAAATTTTACCGGTAAGCAGGTCAGCCGCCGCCAAACCGCCTTCCTGACCGCCCTGCCAGGTATACAGCACAGCCTGAGGCTTAAACTCCTCCACCCACTTCATATCCAAAATGTTGCCGGTATTCAGCACTACCACCACCCGGCTGAAAGCGCGGCAAACCTGCCGCAGCATATTGCGCTCGGCTTCTGCCAGCAGGTAGCTGCCCTCAGCGGCGGAGTTATCCTTGTCCTCGCCGGCGGTACGCCCGATAATGACCAGCGCCACATCATTTTCGGCACTGTATCGTTCCGCCAAAGTCCCGTCCAAAGGCATTTCTTCCTGATACCAGGGTTCGGAGGCCCATCCCTGGCCCACATCAAAGGGATGATCTACCAGCCATTCCTGATAAACAGCTTTCAATCCGGCATCCACAGTGACAAGCCCGCTTGCCTCCAGTGCCTCGGTAATAGTGGGAACATGGCCGGTATTTACCAGCCCGCCGGAGCCAGTGCCAGAC
>CATJLA010000184.1 GCA_949741215.1 uncultured Oscillospiraceae bacterium | reverse complement strand
GCGCAAGCTTTAGCTCCCTATAGCAATCAGGCTCTATAACTGCTACCACTTTTGGGCGAAATTTTCGCACCTGCTGCTCCAGAAGCTTGCCACTGCGGCGAGCTGTTAAAACAGATATACCAAACCCAAGGTTTTCACATACGTCTAAAGCCTGTGTACCTATGGAGCCGGTACTCCCTAAAATAGCAATTTTTCTCATATACATTGCTCCATTTCATACCAAAACCATGGATTTAACCATCTGAATCCGGTGAATAAATCCACAAATTTGGTTTGTCATGATAAAAAGTACTGCGCACTATTTTAACGAAAGAAAGGGCTGTCTTTACCGGACAGCCCAGGCACTAAACCAGCAGTATTGGTAAAAATCTTGATAGAAAAAATACTATTGGTGCAGTAAGCAGTACACTGTCAAATCGATCCATAATTCCGCCATGCCCTGGCATAATGGAACCGAAATCCTTTACACCTGTTTGCCGTTTGAGGACAGACGCACTTAAGTCCCCCACTACACCAGCCAGCGCCGCAACCAAACTCACACAAAACAAATTCAACCACTGAATCTGATATCCTATCTGTAGATAATCCAATCCTATTCCGAACAAAAAAGCTAAGAAAAAATTCCCAAGAACTGCTGTTATCAACCCGCCAATCAGTCCTTCCACCGTTTTATGTGGGCTAATCTGCGGTGCTAATTTATGCTTCCCACAGGCTCTTCCAGTAAAATAGGCTCCCGTATCAGAAAACCATGCGGATCCTAACATAACAAAAATATTAAAAAGTCCCTGCTGTGCCCCTCCTGAATTTCGACAATAAACGATTGTTGCAAAAGAAAACGGAATTAGCAAGCTCAAAGCTCCCGCAGTCACTACCTCTTGAAACTGCAGCTCCTGATGGTGACGCAACAACACGCAGAGCAATACCAAAATCAACCCAAAAGACGCTGCGGGAAACAAGCGGATAGTTCCTGTAAAGTCAAAAAAAGGTACTAAAACCGCATAAACAAAGCAAGGAACAGCCAACAACCTTTTCTGAGTATATCCTAACGCTTTGAAAACTTCAAAAACCGCTAACAAGCAGATGCAACTGACTACAGCATTCAGTACCACGGTTTCAAACGCCGCTAACACAATGCCTAATATCAGCAAACCCACCAAAGCCGTAATAATACGCTGTTTCATTCTGCCATTCCTTTCGCCGATTATCTAAATCAAAATTGTCGCACACAAAGCCAACCGGCTTGCTTTGCCATAGCATACTTATGGAACATCGTTATCATTTTACACTTCACCAGTGCCCCTGCAACCACCCAATGCTGTTAGATTTTCAGCAATTTGAGCAACCCGCTTGTTCTGCACTACTTCTCTATAAAAAGCTTATAGGCGAAAGCGAAAACCAAAAGAGCAGTCACGTCCTAAACGCCACCAAAGCGACGGTTGCGCCTGCCATATTCCTCAATGGCTCGATCCAAGTCAGCAGAAGTGAAGTCTGGCCAAAGCACATCCATAAATACCATCTCCGCATAAACTGTCTGCCAGGGGAGGAAATTAGAGGTTCGCTTTTCTCCACTGGGGCGAATCAGCAAATCAACATCCGGCATTCCTGCTGTGTAAAGATGATCCGAAAATAGCTTTTCGTCAATTTCTTCAGGTCTAATTTTGCCCTGCACCGCCAGCTCAGCCAACTCTTTAGAGGCCTTCACCAGCTCCTCCCTACCGCCATAATTGATCGCAACATTCACAACAATTCCTGTTCGCCCACGGCTTCGCTGCTCCATCTCGGCCATCTGCTGCTGAATATCGCGATCCAACCGGCTACGATCCCCCAAAAAGTGCATACAGACATCCTCATCCTGATTCTTCTGAGCTTCCTTCAAATAGCTTCTGAGCAGGTTCATAATCTCCCGGATTTCCTCCTCCGGACGAGCCCAGTTCTCAGTGGAAAAAGCATACACTGTCAGATATGAAACCCCTATTTTACGGCAATATTTGGCGATGTCCGAAAAGACTTTGGCCCCTGGCCGATGCCCCATGCTGCGTGGTAACCCGCGCTTTTTTGCCCAACGACCGTTACCATCCATAATGATGCCAATATGCCGCGGCATCGCCGTTTTATCCATAAAAACGCCTCCTGGTTGTCAGATTTCCAAAATATCCTGCTCCTTCGCAGCAGCGAGCTTGTCGATCTCCTTACAGTATTTGTCAGTCAGATCCTGTACTTCCTTCTCCAGATCCTTCTGTTCATCCTCAGAAATCTCGTTGGCCTTCTTCATAGCCTTAAACTTATCGTTAGCATCTCGTCTAATAGACCGAATTGCTACCTTAGAGTCCTCTCCCATTTTACGGATCTGCTTACAAATATCCTTTCTGCGCTCCTCTGTAAGGGGCGGAAAAGCTAAGCGAATAACCGAACCATCATTAGCAGGATTAATACCCAGATCAGAAACCAGCAATGCCTTCTCAATCGCTTTCAAAGAACTCTTATCCCAGGGCTGAATGACTAAAATTCGCGCTTCCGATACAGAAATCGCTGCCATCTGCTGAATCGGCGTAGGAGTTCCATAATAGTCCACCATAATCTTATCCAAAACAGCAGGATTCGCACGCCCTGCTCGGATAGCCGCAAAATCTCCGTTGAGTACCTTGATGGTTTTCGTCATTTTCTCGTCAAAGGGTTTTACTTGCGCTTTCATTTCAAAATCCTTCCTTTCTTTAGAAAATGTGCCGTTCCGGAGCTTCCGGTTTTCTCTGTATTAGAGAAAAAGCACAAAACAGAAGCAGACACATCAGTCCTCTTCTTTTACAATTGTACCGATATCTTCGCCTGTAATCGCACGAACCAGGTTATCCGGGTCCTCAATACTAAACACCAGCACAGGAATATGGTTATCTCTGCACATAGAAGCTGCTGTCATGTCCATGACGGCAAGCTGATCCTCCAGCATCTGGCTGAAGGTCAAAACATCGTACCTTTTGGCGTTGGGATTTTTGTGGGGATCGCTGTCATAAACACCATTTACCATAGTTGCTTTAAAAATGACGTCAGCGTCGATCTCAGCCGCACGCAGCGCCGCAGCCGTGTCGGTAGAGAAGAAGGGGCTTCCGGTGCCACAGCCCAGCACCACTACCTTGTGATTCTGCAGGTGATGCACCGCCCGGTTGCGGATGTACGGTTCGGCAATCTCCTGCATGGCAATAGCTGTCTGCACCCGTACAGGCAGATCCAACGCCTCAAAGGAATCCGCCAGCGCCAGAGAATTAATCACCGTGGCCAGCATGCCCATATGATCTGCCCGGGTGCGGTCCATTTTGCCGCTGCTGCGGCCCCGCCAAAAGTTGCCGCCGCCCACCACAATGGCGATTTCCGCACCTAAATCCGCACACTTTTTAATACTTTTGCAAATATCGTGCACCACATCATAATCCAGCCCGAACTTTTTATCTCCAGCCAGGGCTTCGCCGCTCAACTTAATCAAAACCCGCTTATACTTCAAATCCATTAACGTCATCCTTTCCGGCAGGCAGCCATACCTCCAGCAGCCGCAGGCTGACATTCCAGAGGCATTTTACTATATTTTACAATATAACGGGGTAGGTTGTAAAGGCTTTTTTCTGCGGTCTGCATAAATTTTACAAAGCAGCTTTTGGGGACGTCGCCATGCTTTGTGCCTTTCTTCTTCTCCGACCACAATTTACTCTATCCATCCGCAAAGCCGGTCGTACTCTTCCCGGCTCAAAACCCGCCGCAGAACCTCCATAGCCTGTGCGCACTGATTTTCATACCCCGCAAAGCTCTCTTTCGACTGTACCCGGAACCCAAGCTGCCCATACAGCAAAATTGCCGGATAGCTCCAGGGCTGGGTGTGCAGATAAACCGGCTTCCCGTTCCTCTCCCGGAACCGCTCCAGCGCCGCCAGACAGAGCACTTTTCCAATTCCCCTGCCCCGATGCGCCCGCGCCACCGCCAGCCAGTGCAGAGAGTTCACCTGCTTCCCCTCCCGCATATCCTGCCAGGCCAAAACCGTGCCCACAACCTCACCGGACGCACAATCCTCCGCAAAAAGTAAGTCAGCCTCTCTGCCCTTCCCCAGATAGTTTTCCACAAAGTACCGCCCGGCAACCTCCGTAGAGTCAAAATCCCCAATCTGAGCCTCTATCCTGCCCCAAGCACCTTCGTCCCCGGCCTTATAGCCTCGCAGACGGTAGCGCCTGTCCAAATTCACTGGCTCCCGAGGGTAACAGCAGCATTTTATAATCACATTACAGTAAGGAATAGACCTGTCCGGCACGGAAAAACCTCCCTGAAAAAACCGGCTGTAAAGCAAAAAGCGCCCAGGGCTGCCAGACTGGTAGTCCCGTCCTGAAAAAAGGCCCCTTTCGCTCACAAAAAAAGGCCTACAGCAATAAAACTACTGCTATAGGCCCCTCTTTTTAGCAAAACCGGATTACTTCATCATGCTGGCAACTTCGTCGGCAAAGTTGTCCTCTCTCTTCTCCAGGCCCTCGCCTTTTTCAAAGCGTACAAAGGACACAGCGGAGATTGCGCCCCCCAGCTCCTTGGAGACGTTCTCGATATGCTTGGCAACGGAGATATCGCCGTCCTTGATAAAGGGCTGCTCTACCAAGCAAACCTCTTTATAGAACTTGGCGATTCTGCCCATAACCATCTTCTCGGCGATGTTCTGAGGCTTACCCTCGTTCATAGCCTGCACAGTGAGAATTTCCTTCTCCTTCTCCACCACGTCAGCGGGAACAGACTCCTTATTCAGGTAAGCGGGATTGGCTGCGGCAATCTGCATAGCCACATCCTTGGCCATGGTCTTGAACTCGTCTTTAGCGGCAACCTCGTCAGCAGCGTCAAACTTCACCATAACGCCAATCCGACCGCCGCCATGGATATAACTCACCACATGCCCCTCATACCGCACAAACCGGCGAATCTTGATATTCTCACCAATCGTGAGGATCTTATCCCGAAGCATAGCCTCAACGGTCTCGCCACTCTCGTCGGTGCAAGCCAGCAAAGCATCTACGTCAGCAGGATTCTTCTCAGCAACAACCTTAGCGCAGGTGTCAACAAACTTCATAAACTGCTCATTCTTAGCAACAAAGTCAGTCTCAGAGTTCACCTCAATCACAACGCCAACCTTTTTCGCTTCGTCCACATAAGCGTAAACCACACCCTCAGCAGCAATTCTGCCAGCCTTTTTCTCAGCAGCAGCCAAGCCCTTTTCCCGCAGGAACTCCACAGCCTTTTCCATGTCGCCGTCAGACTGGGTAAGCGCCTTTTTACAATCCATCATGCCGCATCCGGTTCTCTCCCGAAGGGCCTGTACATCTTTTGCAGTAAATGCCATAGTTTTCTCCTCCTTATTTTATAGGACGTGACAGCAAGCCAACCGTCCTCAAGCTTTCAATAAAAATGCCCGCACGTTCAAGCCGCCCGGGCATTTTGTTTCGGAATCTTATTCCTCTTCCGCCTTATCAGCCTCAGCGCTTTCTACAGCCTCAGCAGTTTCCTGGCCCTGCCGGCCCTCAATAATAGCATCGGCCATGGTCTGAGCAATCAGCTTCACCGCGCGGATTGCATCGTCATTGCCGGGGATCACGTAATCCACTTCATCAGGATCGCAGTTTGTATCCACAATAGCCACAACCGGAATGCCCAGCTTCTTGGCTTCGGCAACCGCAATCTTCTCTTTGCGGGGGTCAACAATAAACAACGCGCCAGGGAGCTTGTTCATGGTCTTAATACCGCCCAGGAATTTTTCCAGCTTATCAATCTCCAGCACCAGCTTAATAACTTCCTTCTTGGGCAGACGATCAAAGGTACCGTCGGCCTCCATAGCCCGCAGCTGCTCCAACCGGTCAATTCTCCGGCGAATGGTGCGGAAGTTTGTCATCATACCGCCCAGCCATCTGGCGTTAACATAATGCACACCGGCACGCTCAGCCTCTTCCTTCACAGAATCGCTGGCCTGCTTCTTAGTGCCCACAAAGAGCACGGTGTCACCGTTTGCAGCCACGTCACGCACAAACATATAGGCTTCTTCCAGCTTCTTTACAGTCTTCTGCAGGTCAATGATGTAGATGCCGTTTCTCTCGGTAAAGATGTACTGCGCCATTTTGGGGTTCCATCTTCTGGTCTGGTGGCCGAAATGTACACCGGCCTCCAACAGCTGTTTCATAGATACTACGCCCATTTGAATAGCCTCCTTAGGTTTTTTACCTCCGTCCCCTGCACCTTGACAAGCTACCCGAATCCCGGGAACCTGCCGGTCAATTAGGCGGACGTGTGTTTTATTAGAATCTGTATTCACACAGATTCTTGAGCATTATAGCACACCCCGCAAAAAAAAGCAAGCGTTTTTCCATGATTTCTCCTGATTTTCAGCAGTTTTTTCCCACTTTTCCGCAGAAAAAAGACCATCTCCGGCAAAAAAACGGACGAAATTCTGTTGCCTATTTCCCCCGCCCCGTGCTATAATAATCCTACGCAATAAAAGCATCACCCTGCAATATGGGTACTGATAAAACGCCGGCTTCCCTGCTTTTATCATAGAAAGGACTTGGTTTGGCTTTGGATTACCGTTTGAATTTTGACTTTTGGGAAGGCGTTTTTGCCGTACCTACGGACTTAATCGATCACCACTTAATCCGCTGCAGCGAGCTTTCCCTCAAAGCCCTGCTGATTATCCTCCGCAGCCAAAAGCGGGAGGTCTCCTCCAAATGGCTGGCTCAAAAGCTGGATATCCCTATTCCCCAGCTGGAGGAGGCCCTGGATTACTGGGTGGAACGGGAATATCTTGCCCGGGAGCAGGAGCCTGCAGTCACGTCCCCCGCAAAAGCCCAGGCCGCTGCGCCACAGCAGCCCTTTTCCGCGACGTCACAGCCGGCTGAGGCACCGGGCAGTGAGGCAGCCCCCCAAAAAGCAGGAGAGCCCCGAAGCAATGTAGCGGTAATCACCCATACTCCCCGCCCCAGTCAGCTGGAGGTTGCCCAAATGGCGGAGCGCGACCCGCAGATCGCCTTTTTGCTGGCAGAAGCGCCCCATCTGTTGGGCAAGCCCCTCTCCCCCACCGACTGCTCTATCCTGGTCAGCCTGTACAGCTGGGCAGGTATTTCCGCCGATGTCCTGTTGATGATTGTGGGCTATTGCTGCTCTATCGGCAAAAAAAATATGCGCTATATCGAAAAAACCGCAACCGGCTGGGCAGATGACGGCATTGATACCCACGAAAAGGCAGAGCAGCGCATCCAGTCTCTTACGGAGATCCACAGCCGGGAGGGGCAGGTAAAAACAGCTTTCGGCATTCATGACCGGCAGCTGGTGCCCAAGGAAAAAGCCTATATTCAAAGCTGGTTTGGGGATCTGGGCTACCAGCTGCCCATGATCCGGCTGGCCTATGAGCGAACCATTGAAAATACTGGCAAGCTTTCTTTTCAATATGTCAATTCCATTTTGAACTCCTGGCACAGCAAGGGGTTCCGTACCCCGGAGGATGCCGCCCAGGAGCAGTCTCCCAAACGGCAGGAAAGCCGGAACGCCCCTGCCCGTCCCCCTGCCTATGACCTGGAGGAGCTGGAGCGAAAAATCACCTATGACCACTTATAAAATAGTATTAGGAAGGAGGCGGGCAGATTGGCCTATTCCAAAGAGGTATATCAGCAGGCTGAACAGGTGCTGGCCCAACGCAGAAAGGACGCTGCCCCCCTTTACGAAAAGCGAAGAGCCGAAATCAGCCGTAAGATTCCCCGGGCTGGGGAGCTATTGCAAAAGCTTTCTTCCACCGGGCTTTCGGTAGTGCGTTTGGCCATATCCAAAGACCCGGACGTCCCCCAAAAGCTGGAGGAGCTAAAGCGCCAAAACCTGCAGTCCCAGCAGGAACTCCGCCGGATTCTCGCCGGCAGCGGCTATCCCGCCCAGTACCTGGACTATCCCTGGCACTGCTCCTCCTGTGAGGATACCGGCTACATCGGCATTAACCGGTGCCAGTGTGCTGAAAAGCTGCTGCGGGATATTGCCCTGCGCCAGATGAACACCGCCCTCCGCCTGACCGATTTTGACACCTTCCGT
>CATJLA010000183.1 GCA_949741215.1 uncultured Oscillospiraceae bacterium | reverse complement strand
TTTCGGCTGATGGGATTTTATTCTAATAATCGGCGTCTTCTCTGCTTTGGACGCAGCTGCTCTGCCGGTTCAAAAATGCTGTGCTGCAGCAGGTCTCCTACCCATAAAATTGGGGCGGAAAGGGCGCACCAGGCCAAACTGAACGGCAGGCAGATTTGCCCCAGCAAGTTCCAGGGCAGGCGGGAGTAATCCCAAACCCCCCACTTCAGCCACAAGTTTACTACGCAGCCCGTTACAAATTCAATACTGGTGATAATGACCGACCCTAACACGCATTGTCCGGGAAAAGACACCCGTTTTTCCAGCTTCCAGTGCATTTGGCTGATCCATTGAAAGCTGAATCCGCCGGCAAAAAACATCGACCAATGAGAAAATCCTCTCCAGATATTTTCTATTATCACATAGGCTGTTCCCCCAAAAACGAACAGCATTGTATTTTTCAAAACAGGTTTCATACGTTCCACTCACATTCGCTTCCCTTTCAGATTTACCTTTAGTATGTTCGGGTTTTATTAGAATATGAGTGCTTGTAAAATAGTATATTTACCCAGCCTTTGGGACGTTGCGCATGTGGCATGTGCTGTGCATCGTGGTAGGCGGAAAAGCTTGCCGTAACGGCGTCATAAAAAAGGGGGGATCGGGTGCGTTAAGGAGGAAAAATGATGCATGCAAATACAGTTTTATTTGATCTGGACGGGACTCTTACGGATCCGTTTGAGGCAATTACTAAGTCATTTCAGCATGGTTTAGCGGCTTTCGGAGTTCAGGAAGCGGATATGGACAATCTGCGCAGAATAATCGGGCCGCCATTGATGGAATCTTATCAGGAATTTTATGGTTTTTCACTGGCTCAGGCAGCTCAGGCGGTAGCAAAGTACCGGGAACGGTTTTCCACTATAGGACTGTACGAAAACCAGGTTTACTCTGGGATACCGGAAATGCTGGCCAAGCTGCGGAAGTCCGGGCTTGTGTTGGCTGTCGCCACATCCAAACCGGAGCCTTATGCTATGCGGATTTTGGAGCATTTTGACTTAAAAGACGATTTCCATTTTGTAGGCGGCAGCGAGTTAGACGGGAGACGCAGCAAAAAGGGAGAGGTTATCGCCTACGTTTTGGATCATTTGCACAAAATGGGACTTTTACGTCCGCCGGTTATCATGGTGGGAGACCGAAAACACGACATTCTAGGGGCGAAGGAGAACGGAATTTCTTCCCTGGGGGTGCTGTTTGGGTATGGCGGCAGGGAAGAACTCACCCAATCTGGTGCAGATTTTATTGTGGATTCGGTGAAAATGTTAGAGAAAAAACTACTTCTTTTTGACCATTGAAAGGAGAATCGGTATCGTGCAAAAGCTTAACGACGTGACAGCAAAAATCATGCAGGAGCGCTTCGGGAAAGATAACATAATATCTCTAGCTACCGTAGATAACAGGGCTGTTCCGTATGTACGCAGTGTGAACGCCTTTTATGAGAACGAAGCTTTCTATGTGATTACCCACGGCCTTTCTAGAAAGATGCAGCATATTGCGAAAAATTCAACGGTTGCCATCTCGGGGGATTGGTTTACAGCCCATGGAAGGGGAGAAAATCTCGGTTGGTTTTGCAGCAGTGAAAATACAGAAATTGCGGAAAAGCTAAAAAAAGCCTTCTCTTCCTGGATCAATAACGACCATAATAACTTTTCTGACCCCAATACCTGCATTTTATCCATTCAGCTAACCGACGGCATACTTTTCTCCCATGGAACCCGGTATGACATTGATTTTACTAAATAGCACACCAAAACAGCAGAAAAGCCACACGATCTCAGGGAAATCCTCCTGAAATTGTGTGGCTTTTATACTATGAAAAGGCATACCGACATAGAAATAGGACAATTAAGCAGAAAACTACCCGGCCCAGGACGTCCTATGGCTAGGTGGAATTTTGTAGAATATCCATAAAATTTCAAGCGGCTACATAGAAGAAGGCTCCCAAGGAAGCTGCTCGCCTTCCTCCCGCAAATAGTCGAAAATTTGCCATAATCCCTCCCCGGTTTTAGCGGAAATACAAAAAATTGGCTGACATCCGGCTAATTCGAGCCAACGAACTGCTTGAAGCACATTCGCCTGTGGCCTATCAATTTGGGTAACAATACCGATTACTGGCCTGTTGGACGCTGCAACCACACAGGGCGGATACAGGGAATAGGGCTCCGTTGCACTGCACAAAAGGCCTACTACATCAGCCTCGTAAGAATAAAGAGCTAAAGCTCTGCCTAAAAATTTATTTTCAGCGTATTCTCCAGGAGTATCGATCAGCAGGTTGTAATGGTTGATATACTGAGTCTTTTGATAGCATATTTTCTCACGTCGAAGCGCCTGTGTCAAAGTGGTTTTGCCGCAGCCAGACCGCCCCATTAAAATGATTTTTTTCATAGGCGTTAGGTTTTAGTCACAGGGCAGACGGTAAAACCAAGAGTTGCCTGGCAATAGTCCAGCACTGCTGTCAAAGAGGACTCTACGTCTGAAATGCGTCCAGTAAGAATTACCGTGCCACTGAACCGATCCAGGAAACCCAAGGAAATGTGGGAGGCTTTCATAGCAATATCGCCAGCAATAATGGCGGTTTCACAGGGGCTTACCGTCAAAATGCCGATAGCTGCCCGAGAATAATCCTCCGTTGGGTCTAACCCCAGCTTTTGGTAAAGGATCGGGTCAGGGCTTGCCACAATGTGCGCCAAAGTGATCTGCCGGCCAGGAACGATCTCCTGAATGATTCGCATTTTTTCCGCTTCTTTAGACTGATGAAAGTCCATACCGCCGCTCCTTTTGACTTTTTCTGTGTTTTTCTGTTTTCATGATAACATATTTTGGGTCAAAAAGCAAGAACTAACCTGTGACAATACTGCGATTTAAGGCGAAATGCTCCCTTTGCAGCTCGTCAAATAGGCGACAGAGTGGCCAATTGAGGTTGGTGGGGGTTACAGTACACTTGAGATTGATGGTGACATTATTTTGTCGCAGTTTGTCTAGAAACTCGCCGATTTTCTCTCGACTCATTCCTCTGAAAATGATCACCTCTTCGATGAAAGGCGAATTTGACTCCGGATCAATTTCCGAAGAAAGGGCAGGGAAACCAGGAGCCCCAAGATGTTGCCCCAGTTTTTGGGTCAGTTTGGATTCCTGTGCGTCCAAAACAGAAATTTGCAGTTCGTCCGCTATTTTTCGGACGGTACTGCCCTTTAGGGTATCTGCCTCAAGATGGTAAAGAAGCAGCGTTTCAGGCTCTTTCAGGATATGGGCTTTCATACATAAATACCTCCGTGAAAGTAAATTTTGTAATGTTTCTGGTTATTTTTGGATTTCTTTTTCATTATAATACATTTCTAAGCAAAAAGTAAGAGTAAATAGTGAATATGGAAGGTGTCCCTGAGAGACAGATTATAAAGACAAATAGTTGGGAATTTTTCTTGAGCATAAATCATAAAAAAATTCAAGAATTTTCAAAAAAACTATTTACAAATAAAAAATTCTGTGGTATACTGAAGTCACAAGAAGAGGAAAGTTAAAATTCATGAGAGTGCAGAAAGGTGGTGAGTCCAGTGTACTAAACAGATTCCGGTTCTTCTGTACTGGCAGGGACGACCTGATTTCTGAAAGTTTCAATGGTTATGAGGGGGGATATCTCCTCACTACAGACCGAAATAAGGTTAAGAAAGTAAGAGGTCGGGTTAGAAAGTTTGTGAAGAACAGGAAAATAAGCGAAGTTTTGTTTGATCCTTGAAAATTGAACAGCACGAAGCAAACAGATATGGGATGCGACAGAAAGCGAAAGGTTGAGTCCAGTGGAAATATAACAACCAATCCAAGTTAAGCCAAATAGAGAATGCTTAGGAGAAAAGTGTGATTAGCATGGTTCCTATTTGAAGAAAATCTGGCGAATCCAAAGTAGATGCAAGTGATATGCCAAAAATTGCATAGAGACATCAAAGTAGATTTTGCAAGCCGGCTTCCAAATAAGTTGATTTGATAGAGTTTCTAGGGGTAGATTTGCAGAAAATCAGGAAGCAGAGGTAAAACTGGGATAAGCAATAAAGAAAAGCCATAGCCATAAGAAGATGTTCATGATGGAGTATGCAATAAGGGCGGAAAAGCTTGCAAATCAATACAGCAAATTGATCGGATAGATCGGCTTCTGCATTTTTCGGGTAGGAGGAAGGAAGGCAGAAAACCGGAAAACTCGAGCGACTATGCTGCATATCAAAGTGGGATAGATTCCCAGAAAAGAGGATTTTGCGATCGTGACAACGGAACAGATGTAGCCGGCAGTGTATTGGAAATAGAGATTGCTCTACCTTTACACTGCCGGTTATTTTTATGTAAATTTATATGGGTCCTAATTGATTGAAAGTAAAAAAGATAGAGGAGAAAATAAATATGGCTGAAATTACCCGGGTAATTCAGGAGGAAATACCTGATTTGCGCTTTATCGGGAAGGCATATACTTCCTTTAGGGATTGGGGAGACTGGTGGCAGAATGGTTGGTTTGATCTGCTGGAAAACACTATTGATTGCGATAAAATGTTATTGTCCTGGGAAAATGCCGGCGGCTATATTGGATTGGAAAAAAGGCGGGAGGGAGAGCTTTCTGCTTACTATATTGGTATGTTTGCACTGAAGGATACACCGGTTCCCGAGGGCTTTGAGGCAGTTGATTTCTGCGGAGTAAACCTGGGAACCTGCTGGATTTATGGAAAAGAAAGTGATCTGCATGATACAATATCGTGCAGAGAAAAAATTCTGGAGGGCGGCATGGCTGTATGGAGGGACTCTGATGGCTTTTGCTGGTCCTTCGAAAACTGCTTGTGCCCTCGCTATACCACGCCAGACTCGCAGGGAAATGTGATTCTGGATTATTGCTGGTTTATAGAAAAATAGCTATTTATTACGGTGTTTCTTTTAAGACGGCACTGCAGACGGCTGTTCTCTGCGGTTGAGGGGAGCAGATGTTTTTTGGGGAGAAACATAAGATGATAAAGATGTGCGACGTCGTGAAACCGGCAAACTGTTCATAAAATATTTATAAATCCTCATTTTTTTCACAAAAAAAGAACGGTATACTATACTGTATTAGAGATGCGCGCCCTTAGTGGACGCGGTTTGTGAAAAAGGAGGACTGGTTATGAGACTGCATCAGATGACTCGCTGGTCTGCGGCGGCGGTGTTGTCTCTTTCGTCGATTTTGCAGCTCACTGGTTGCTTTCAGCCGCCTGTCTACACGCCGTTTGACCCGGATACTTTGACGCTGCGCCAGCTGGAACCTATGAAGACCGGGGAGGACATCGCTGTGGTGGAAACCACCTGCGGAGAGTTCAGGCTGCGGTTTTTTCCGGCAGAGGCACCCAACGCTGTAGAAAATTTTATGACGTTAGCGCAGCAAGGATTTTATGATGGTTGCGGGGTGTATCAAGTGCTGCGGCAGGAAAAGGAGGATTCCGGTTCGCTTTTTCTCTCGGGTTCCGGAGGGGCGGATGGGGAGCAGTACAGCACCATTTTCGACGATAAACCGTTCAAAACGGAAATCAGCCAAAATTTGTGGCATTTTCCTGGAGCAGTTTCCGCTTATAGCGGGCAGCGGGATAGGGCGGACAGCCGGTTTTTCCTGGTGGGCCCTCGAAAGCTGCCCGAATTGCTGCTGAAAAGGATGGAGCGCGCCGGTTTTCCCAAACAGGTGCTGGAGGCATTTAAGGAGCAGGGGGGCATCCCGGAGTATTTTGGCAGTTATACCGTTTTCGCTCACGTCTATGAGGGAATGGATACGGTAGAAAAGATTTTGAGCGTGCCGCTGGACCAAAACGGCAAGCCGGAAGAAGAGGTTATTATCCTGAGGGTGACAATTTCTACCTATGAAAGTGATTGATTTTTTCGGGAATTATGATATAGTAATGTATGATTGGCTCATAGACATCCAAAAGTTGACAAATTTACAATGAGGTGAAAAAATGAAGAAGTTAATAAAGATGCTCGCAATTTTTTGTGCGGCGGCAGTAGTAGGCTTAACAGGGTGCAGTGGAACTCCTAACACAAAAACAACAGGGCTTCCTCAACTGCAGGAGGTGCAGGAAGGAGAGGAAATTGCTATTATGAAAACCAGTGCAGGGGACATTACCCTGCGGTTTTTCCCGGAGCAGGCTCCTAAGGCAGTAGAAAACTTTCTCACCCATGCCAAAGAAGGGTATTATGACGGAGTGATTTTCCATCGGGTCATCAACAACTTTATGATTCAGGGAGGCGACCCCCTGGGAACCGGAATCGGTGGCGAGAGCATCTATGGCGCAAGCTTTGAGGATGAATTTTCAGAGGATCTGTTTAATTTTAGAGGGGCGCTGTCTATGGCAAATGCCGGGGCCGATACAAATGGCAGCCAGTTCTTTATTGTGCAGGCCAGCTCGGTGGATGAAAGTATGATGCAGAGTTTAAAGGACGCCGACTATCCGGAGGAGGCCATCAAACAGTATCAGGAAAACGGCGGCACCCCCTGGCTGGACCAGCGGCATACCGTTTTTGGCCAGGTGATTGAGGGAATGGACGTGGTAGACGCCATCGCCAATACTCCGGTTAACGCCAAAGACAAGCCTATGGAGGATATCGTCATCCATTCTATTGAGGTAACCACCTACACTAAGGCTGCCGATGGGCAGTAAGCTTCAGGGCGCAGTTACGTCCTGGAGCAAAGAGCTGTTTTGTTATTTTTTTCGGACGCGGCTGCGGGAAAGGGGTGCTCGTCTGTGGACGAAATAGCTTTTGATGCAGGCCCAATGTCTGAGCAGGAGATGCAGGAATTTTTAACGGAAATTTTGCTGGCTTACCGAAAAACAGGCTCGTTAAATCAAACTGCGGCGATTGTGGAGGAGAAAACCGGACGGAAGATTGGCTATCATCAGGTAAGAAAAATTTTGATTACTTTGGGTGCTTATGAGAATCGAAAAAGCCGTCAGATCCGCACTCTGAGGGAGAATGGGCTTACCTTGGAGAAGATCAGCGAGCTTTTGCAGATGTCTCAGGTTTCGGTAATCAGCTATACGCCTTATGAAAAGGGAATCTATCTTTGGCCGGAAAAGGATCTGAAGAATCTGCGTTCCGCTTTGAACCGTGAGATAGAAGGACAGGAGAAACAGCAGGAGATTACCATAGAAAGCCTGTGGCAAAGCATGGTTGAGCACCAGGGCGAACCCTTTGGAAAACAGGGCTTTCGCTATACGGTACGGGAAAATGTATTGCTGGTAGAGGGACGAAAGCGCCCGATTCCCAAAACGGCAGTGGCAAAGGTGCTGGAGCAGATGAAGGAATATCCGCAGTTTGTAACAAATTGCAAGCGCCTGCGAACAGAAGGTGCAGAGTATATTTGGGCCATTCTGGAGCAATTAAAAAAGTAGTGCAGTGCTTTTCCATCGGAGCGGGCTGTTCACAATACCGGCCCGTAAACAGAGAAACAAAAAGAGACCTCCGCTTTGCCGATGCCCGGCAGGCGAAGGTCCTTTTTTTTGTTCAGTCATCCACCCAGCCGGCAATATGAATCAGCCGTATCCGGGTATAAAAGTAGGCGGAAAGGGGATAGTCATACCGGTCCGCAGAATGAGATGCAACCAACAGATCCTGAATGACACCGTTTTCATCCCGCAGTACCTGTGTAACAATTACCGAGTGCCGCCAGTCACCCCCGCTGGAAAACTGCAGTACATCTCCCGGCTCCACCATGGAGAGGGGAGCGTCACAGACGGCATACAGCCCGTAGCCTCCCTGGTTGTATGAGGCATAGTCATAAAATTCGTCCACCCCAGACCAGGAAGGGGTGCGGCCTCGGGCTCGGGAGGTGTTGTCCAGCCGGTCATCGTACCATTTCCACAAATACTGCCCAATAAGATCCATAGGGATGCCCCCGGCATACAGGCATTGGGAGACGAAGTTGTTGCAGTCGCCGCCATACATCTCGTAATCGGCCCAAAGCTCATTTCGGCGCTCTCCCTCCAGTTGGGACCAGTCGGCAGCATATCGGAGCGCCTCGTCCCTGTCGTAAGGCACCAGGTCATCAGGCGGCAGCTCGTCTGATGGTAAAGAAGGTGCAGAAAACCGCCCTGCAAGGGCTTCCAGGTCTTCCAGCGCTTCCGCCTCAAAGGTTTCCCGCAGCATATCAATAATCTCCAGGCACCGCTGGCGCAGGGAAAGATCACTGGGATAAACCCGTTCCGCCCGATAAGCCTCCAGGATAGAGAGCCCGATGTCCTGGCGATTCTGATAAAACCGCAGTTTCCAGCCGCGAGGGGTTTCCACCAGCCG
>CATJLA010000182.1 GCA_949741215.1 uncultured Oscillospiraceae bacterium | reverse complement strand
GATGAAATCGACCGCCGGGTAAAAATGGCGGCGGGTTTTGTAGGGCTTTCCCACAAGCTGCTGGAGGAATGCCCTTTTGAGCTTTCCGGCGGGCAAAAGCGCCGGGTGGCTATCGCCGGGGTAATCGCCATGAGCCCAAAGGTGCTGATTCTGGATGAGCCCACAGCAGGCCTTGACCCCAAGGGCAGGGACATGATTTTGGGCCAGATTCTGGAATATCACCGGGAGACAAAGCGCACGGTGCTTATCGTCTCCCACAGCATGGAGGATGTGGCGAAGTACGCCCAGAAGGTGCTGGTGATGAACCAGTCCCGGTTGGCATTGTATGACGAAGTGGATCGGGTATTCTCCCGTTCTCAGGAGATTCAGGAGATGGGGCTTTCGATCCCCCAAATTTCACGGGTTTTCCTGAAGCTTGCGGAACAGGGATTACCGGTTTCGTCCAACATATATACCGTGGAGCAGGCTAAAAATGAGCTGCTGCGCGCTTTGGGCAGGAGGTGACGGAAGATGCTGCGGGATATTACGATCGGACAATACTTCCCTGGGAAGTCCCCGGTACACCGGCTGGACCCCCGGATTAAAATTATCATCACTTTGCTGTATGTGGTGATGCTGTTTATGACCTCCAACCCCTTTGGGATGCTGATTGGTTTTGGATTTCTCTGCGCGGCTTACTTAGCCTCTCGGATTCCTTTTTCCCTGATACTCAAAAGCCTGAAGCCGGTGATTCCTATTGTGCTTTTTACAGGAATCCTGAACCTGTTTTTTGTCCAGGGCGACCCTATTTTGCAGTTCTGGATTATTACCATCACCAAGCAAGGGCTGGCAACCGCTATTATGATGGCGGTGCGCATTGTGCTGCTGATTGCCGGTACCTCCCTGCTTACTTATACCACATCGCCCATTACGCTTACCGATGCCATTGAGCGCTTGTTAGGGCCGCTGAAAAAGGTGAAGCTGCCTGTCCATGAGCTTGCCATGATGATGACGATTGCTCTGCGGTTCATCCCTACTTTGATTGAGGAAACCGACAAGATTATGAACGCCCAAAAGGCACGGGGCGCGGATATGGAATCCGGCGGCCTGATGCAGCGGGCAAAGGCGCTGATTCCTATTTTAATACCGCTGTTTGTTTCGGCCTTCCGCCGGGCAGACGAGCTTGCCCTGGCCATGGAATGCCGCTGCTATCGGGGTGGCGAGGGCCGTACCCGGATGCGCCAGCTGTTCTATAGGCCTATGGATTTTGTAATGCTTGGCATTACGCTGGCTTGTATGGCAGGTATTGTGCTGGTCAATATCTTTTTGCCCTTTGCGGTTTAGGGACGTCCCGGGAAGATGGGCTTTGAAGCCAAAAGGGCAGTTACGTCGTTTTTGAGGAAGGGAGGGCGGCAGCTATGGTAAAGCGAAACCTGCTTTTTACATTATCCTACGACGGCCGCGCCTATCACGGTTACCAGGTACAAAAAAACGCCCTTACGGTGGCGGAGGTTTTTCAGGACGCTGTAGAGCGGGTTTTTGGAGCCCGGCTGGATGTTACCGGCTGTTCCCGGACCGATAGCGGCGTTCACGCCAAGGGTTTCTGCGTTCTTCTTTCCACGGAAAAGGCTATCCCCTGTGAAAAGGCTGTGAAGGCGCTGAATCATTATCTCCCCAGGGATATTGCCGTTACCGCCTGCCAAGAGGTGGCGGAGGGTTTCCATCCCCGATACAGCAGTTTGGGCAAGCAGTATCGGTATTGTATCTGGAATGCCCCTTACCGCAGCCCCTTTTGGGAGGGGTTTGCCTATCATTACCCCTATCCGCTGGACGTCCCGCTGCTGGACGTCCAATGCAGGGATTTTGTGGGGGAGCATGATTTTTCCGCTTTTTGCAGTGCTGGCAGCAATGTGGAGGATAAAATCCGCTGTATTTATGCTTGTTCTGTTCGGCGGGAAGGGCAGCTGGTGGTTTTTGAGGTTACCGGCAGCGGCTTTCTTTACAACATGGTGCGGATTATGGCAGGTACTTTGCTGGATATCAGCCAGGGGAGTATTCCGGCGGGCTCGGTGCCGGAAATTTTAGCCTCCCGGAACCGGAAAAAGGCAGGCGCGACCGCTCCGGCCTGTGGGCTGTATCTCCAGCAGGTGTATTATGATTTGCCGGGGTGGCCGAAGCTTCCCGGAACAGGGGGCTGAGCGACGTCCTAAAGCCTAAAAACCGCGGGAAAGGAGGAACCATCCCCTATGGGTAAGCTTACCGATATTGAACAGCTGAGGCGGCGGCGCAAGCGGATCAATTTTATAAAAAGCGTGGTTGTGCTTACGCTGCTGTTTGTGATTGTGCTGATGGTGCTGTACTTCAAAAACAGCAGGGAATTTGGGGAATTTTTGGGGGAAAATCTGTTCCACTTTGCCGCGCCGGAACAGCAGGGCAGCTTTCCGGTAAGCTATAATACCAAGGCTTCTTATCAAATGACGTTAGCGGAAAACGGCAACTTAGGCGTTCTGGACCAGAACAGCTTTCGGATTTATAATCAAAACGGCGCTTTGCTACATACGCAAAACCATCAATATGTTACGCCCCGTGGGGTGATGACTTCCTCCCAGGTGCTGCTTTACGATATGGGCGGCAAAGGGTTGCAGTTGTTTTCCTCCGCACAGGAGTACCTGAATGTGTCCTTGGATTATCCCATATACAGCGCCGACCTGCTTTCCAGCGGTATTTATGCATTGGCCGGGGGCGCCGCTCAGGACGCCTCGCAAATTACTGTGACAGACAGAGACAGGGAGACAGTGCTGTTCCGGTGGCTTTCTACCGACAAATATGTATCGGCGATCCGGCTGAATGAAAACGGCAGGGAAATGCTGGCGGCTACCGTGGAAGCAGAGAACGGATCGTTGACCAGCAGACTGTACCTGTTCCGCTTTAGTCAGCAGGAGGAGGTAGCCCAAATACCCTTTGAGGACCAGCTGATTCTCTCCATGGAGTACAAGGATAACGGCAGCATTGCGGTAGTTACCGACAAAGGGCTGTGGATTTACAGCAGCAGCGGCAAGCTGTTAAGCCAGGAGGACTTTGGTAATGAGCCGCTGAACTTTTTTGACAACAGTTTGCCCCGCCATACCGCTGTAGTGTTGGGACAATACAGTGATAACCGCAAAAACAGGATTTTAATCTATTCCAGCCGGGGAACCCTTTCCGGCGAGTGCAGCGTGGAGGACCGGATTCAGCGGGTACGCTCGGATCAGAACTGCCTTTACATACAAACCCAGAAGGGAATCTACCAGTTTTCCACCGACGGCCAGCTGAGGCAGCTGGTTTCCATTACAAATATTCTGGATTTTATCCCTTCGGAGGACTGTCTTTTCTATGTCACCTCCCGGGAAATTGGGCGCTGTGCCCTGGATTAGAAAGGAGTCCTTATGAAAGATTATATGCCTATTATTCTGGACTTGGCGGTGGTTTTGTCTATCTTTGCCTTTGTGTACATTTCAGCAAAACGGGGGTTTTTAAGCACAGTTGTGCGGTTTTTAGGGTATTTGGCCTCGGTGATGGCTTCCTCCTGGATCAGCCGCTGGCTGGGGGAGAAGGTGTACCAGCGCTGGATTCGCCCCACCTTGCTGGAAAGTATCTCGGAGAAGCTTTCGGAAATGATTCATCCCGAGCAGTTGGTGAAGGACATTGTCTCCTTTTTGGACGAGCTGCCCGTCTTGCTGCGCAACGCTCTCAGCTATGATTCCCAGGGCCTGTCCCAGAGCCTCCAGCAGTTTGCCCAGTCCGGCGATAGTATTGCCGAGGGGCTTGTGGATACCGTTTTGTACCCCACGGTTATCGGGCTTACCCAAACGGTGCTGTTTCTTATATGCTTCTTGCTTTGTCTGGTTATCGTCCGGTTGGTAGCGGGAATGCTGACCCAAGTGAAAAGAATCCCGGTAATCGGCCCAATGAACAGCCTGCTGGGGGGGATTTTTGGGTTTTTTGAATCGATTTTGTTCCTGTTTTTGGCCATGCTGCTGCTGAATTTGCTGTTTAGTCTTACTAACGATTCTATCTCCTGGCTGAACCGCAGTGTGGTGTCCTCTACCTTTTTGCTCAACAACTTTTTGAGATACAACCCGTTTATTTAGGGAAGAGGTAATAGTGAATAGTGAAGAGTGATGGTACCCTCCCTGCGGGAGCGATTTGAATTTCTTTGTTTTTGGAGGGCGGTTGGTGCCTTAGAGGTTTTAAAAGCTTTCATATAATTTTGTGAGGAGGGTGTAATGTGCTGAATTTGCCTAATGTATTATCTGTCGGCAGGTTGTTGCTGGTACCGGTGTTTGCTTGGATTTACTGCGCCGCTACCGAGCTTTCAGGCTGTCTGCTTGCAGCTGGGGTACTGCTGCTTTCTGGCGTAACTGACATGTTGGACGGATTTTTGGCCCGCCGCCTGAATCAGATTACCACCCTGGGCAAGCTGCTGGACCCTTTTGCGGATAAGCTGACCCAGCTTACCGTTTGCATTTGCCTTTCTGTTCGCAGGCCGGAGTTTACTTGGCTGCTGGGGCTGTTTATCCTTAAGGAAATTATTATGCTGGCAGCTGGGGTGGGAATCCTCTATAAACGGTGGAAAATCGAATCCTCCCGCTGGTTCGGCAAGCTGTATACCTTCGCCTTTTATGCCGGTATGCTACTGATTATTGGGCTGGAGCCGTTGCTGCCAACCCCCGCTGTATGGGGTATTTTAGCCGTTTTGGGAGCGCTGATGTTATTGGCCTTTGCTATGTATGCCTCCCTTTTTGTGAGGATTTCCAGGGAGAACCGCAAGCTGCCTTCTGCTGCCTTGTCTGCAAAAAATGAGGAAAAAAGGCGAATGCTGGGAGAAAATCAGAAAATTTTCACAGAACGGCGAAAATAGTCATAATTTTTTCACATCAATCCGCTATACTATAAACTGCTGTAATTTATTTTGGGGACGTCCTTGCAGTTTGATTGTCTTGTGCGCCCCAAAAGGCTTTGAGAGGAATATTTAAAAGTGCCGGAAATAGAATTTGAAAATAGAAAATGGGCTTAGGTAATAAGTGCAAAATGTGAAAATGCGCTTACGTCATGCAAAAAGGGGAATAAGGGGAGCTGAGCTGCTGTGGTAGGGCTCCTGTTGACAATAGCGAGGAAATAGAGGTGTTTTGAGCATGAATATGTTGTGTTCCAGATGCAAAAAGCGGGTGGCGGTGGTGTTTATGACCCGGATGGAGGGGGATTCCACTGTAAATGAGGGGCTGTGCCTCAAGTGCGCCCGAGAGCTGGGGATCAAGCCGGTAAACGATTTGATGGAGAAAATGGGCATCACCGATGACGAAATTGACCACATGAGTGATCAGTTTGATCAGATTGTGGACAAGGGCGAGCTGGAGGATTCCTTTGAGATGGGCGGAGCTCAGCCCTTCCCCTTTTTGCAGGGGCTTTTTGGCGGGCCGCCTGTTGCCGAGAATAAAGGCGAGGAAAAAAAGACCGGAGGAGAGCTTGCAGAACGCCGTGCTTCCGGTGAGGGCGGCCAGCCCAGAAGCCGGCGTCCTGCAAAAAGGAAGTTTTTGGACGGCTATTGCGAGAACCTGACCGCCAAAGCCCGGGAGGGGCGGCTGGATAAAATAATAGGCCGGGATAAAGAGATTGAGCGGCTGGTACAGATTTTGAATCGGCGAACCAAGAATAATCCCTGCTTGATTGGCGAGCCTGGCGTGGGTAAAACCGCCATTGCTGAGGGAATTGCCCAGAGAATTGCCAATGAAAATGTTCCTGCCCGTATAGCCGATAAAGAAATATACCTGTTGGACTTGGCTGCTCTTGTGGCTGGTACCCAGTTCCGGGGCCAGTTTGAAAGCCGGGTAAAGGGGTTGGTGGAGGAAATTCGGCAGGCGGGCAACGTGATCCTTTTTATCGACGAGGTGCATAATTTAGTGGGCGCCGGAGATTCTGAGGGCTCTATGAATGCGGCAAATATTCTAAAGCCGGCCCTTTCCCGAGGGGAGATTCAGGTGATTGGCGCCACCACTTTTACAGAATATCGGAAATATATCGAAAAGGATGCTGCTTTGGAGCGGCGGTTCCAGCCTGTTAAGGTGGAGGAGCCCTCTATCGGTGATACGGTAGAGATGCTCATGGGTGTCCGGCAGTATTATGAAAAGTACCATCGGGTGACGGTAGCGCCGCCGGTGGTTTCGATGGCAGTGACCTTGTCTGAGCGGTATATTACCGACCGCTTTTTGCCGGACAAGGCGATTGACCTGCTGGATGAGGCATGCTCCTGCTCAGTGCTTGCCAATACGGCGCTGAGTGAATATGACAGTGTGCAGAGGAAAATCAGGGAGCTTACAGAAAGGGAAGAAGAGCTGGAGGCTAAGGACGATAGAGACTATGAGGCGCTTGCTCAGCTAAAGGCGGAGCTGCTGCGGATGCATTCCCAGGCACGGGCGCTGGAGCCGGAGGCCTTGGGGAAGGATGTCACATTGGAGGACCTGGCCCGGGTGGTGGAGCTTTGGACGGGGATTCCGGCCTCCCGCATTCGGGAAAGCGAGTTGAAAAAGGTGGCTGGCTTAGGAGCAGTGCTGAAAAGCCATATTATCGGCCAGGACGAGGCGGTGGAGTTGGTGGAAGCCGCGGTGCGCCGTTCTCGGGTGCAGATTTCTCCCCGCAGGCGGCCGGCTTCCTTTATCTTTGTAGGGCCTACTGGAGTGGGTAAAACCGAACTGGCCAAGGTGCTTTCCAAGGAGCTGTTTGACTCGGCTGACCCGCTGATTCGGCTGGATATGTCGGAATTTATGGAGAAACATGCGGTTTCCCGAATTATCGGCTCGCCGCCTGGGTATGTGGGCTATGATGAGGCGGGGCAGCTTACCGAGAAGACCCGCCGCAAGCCTTACTCGGTGGTGCTGTTTGACGAAATAGAAAAGGCTCATCCCGACGTCATGAATATACTGCTGCAAATTTTGGATGAAGGCCGCATTACCGATGCCCATGGCAGGGTGGTTTCCTTTGAGAATACCATTTTGATTATGACCTCCAATTCGGGCAGTAGCCAGCGCCGGGCAGCTTTGGGCTTTGATAAGTCCACCGAGCAGCTGGAAAAGGAACGGGTGCAGAAGGCGCTGGCGCAGTTTTTGCGGCCGGAGTTTTTGGGCAGGGTGGACGAAGTTGTCACTTTTCGTGCACTGGAATTACCGGACTTTGAGAAAATTGCCGGCCTGATGTTGACCGAATTGCAGGGCCCGATGAGTGAAAAGGGCATCACCTTTAGTTGGGACGAAAGTGCGCTGGCTTATATTGCTCAAAAAGCCTATGGCGAAGAGCATAAAAGCGGCGCCCGGGATCTGCGCAGGGTAATCCGCAAGGAAGTGGAGGATAAAATCTCCCTCCTGCTGGTGGAAAGGGCAGAGAATCCACCGGCTGCGCTTCGTCTTATAGTGGAAAAGGGCGAGGACAAAGCGGAAACATTGGTTTTGCGCAGCGAATAAGGCAAGAAAAAGCGGTTTTTCCCGGAAAAAGCAGGGGAAAGCCGCTTTTTTCGAGCATTTTTGCCAAGGAAAACAGGTACTCTGTAAAGGGAGGTTCAGATTTTGAAGTCCATATCCACCGAGCATCGTTTATAAAAAGGAAATTTTGTTATTACGAAGGGATGGATTTTGATTTGAGCCATTATCTTTTTATAGGTTACGAAATGGTTACGGTGTTGGTGCCCTTTCTTTTGGCTTTGGCACTGCGGGCCAGGGCTCAGCGCGAGGAAGGAAACAGCCTGACTGTGTTTCGTGGGATGTTCTTGCTGTTATTCGGCTGCTACATCTGCGGTGTGTTTTACTTTACCGGGGTAAGCACAATATACGATCTGTTTTATTATGGGCTGGAAATACGGGGGGAACAGCTGAATCTGATCCCCTTCAGCCATAAGGTTGATGTGACGGACTATCTGCTGAACATTTTGTTGCTGATGCCTCTGGGTTTTTTTCTGCCGGTGCTGTGGCGGTGTTTCCGCAGGTTTTGGCGGACGCTGTTGGCGGGGTTTGGATTCTCGCTGTTTATTGAGCTAAGCCAGCTGCTGAATGTCCGCTACACGGATGTAGATGATCTGATTATGAATACGCTGGGAGCAGTGTTGGGATATGTGTGCGGAATCGCTTTTTTGCAGCTGATTCCGGTAAAAAAGCAGGCCGCATCCGGCAGGGAGGCGTTTTTCTACATAGGGGTAATGTTTTTAGGCCGTTTTTTGCTCTATAATCCGATGGGACTGGCAAAAATGCTTTATGGCTTTTAAGACGAAGCACAGCCCAAGAGCCATGCGTATCTCCAAAAGCCAATTTGGAGCTTATTAAGCCTTAGCAAACAGCAGACTATTCTCCCATTGCAAAGGGGGGAGCCCGCCGCAGACGGTGGAGGGGAGACTTTACTTCTGCTTTGCT
>CATJLA010000181.1 GCA_949741215.1 uncultured Oscillospiraceae bacterium | reverse complement strand
CTAGTGTGTGATAAGCTGTTACTGACATCCATCTGTATGTCCTCCTTTTGGTGTTTTTTCTTGCAGTTGCCAGACCGCAAGCTTATTTTACACCAAAAGGAGTTTCTTTTTCTGCATTATCGCCACAAGGCTTCTTTTGAACCACTCGCCCAGCGAGTGGTTTTCGGTAGACAAAGAAAGCCTCCGAATGCCGGAGGCTTTCCTAATGGCTTGAGAGAATAAGGATGCGCTTCGTCCCAAAGGCTACCGGGCCCGCAGACGCAGAATGACTGTAACCGCTACACCGGCAATCAGGGCAATGCCTGCAATAGCCAGCATAATAACTACCGGGGAGAATCCGCCGCTTTGCTCCGGCTGAGGAGTAAGCAGCTCTACAGGGAGTTCCGGCGGCATGGAGGAAACCCCGGTATTCTGCAGGTTATCCCCGGCGATTTCCGGGTCTTCAAGGTTCTCCTCAGGGTCCTCTATCTGGTTTTCCGGCGGTACAATGATAACAGGAGCAGTGCCGCTGCCTGTACTGCCGGAAACAGCAGTGTCCACTTGGGTGGGGCTGCCGGAGCCGGTGGCTGTTGTCCAGAAATCCCCGGAAGAAATAACGTATTTGGACGCATGGCTGAAGGCAAAGCTTACCATACCGCTTTCGTCTACCTGAGCGGTGCCTTGATAATCCAGAGAAACCTCCTTCTCATTGTAATAAGAGAGATAGGCGGTTTGCTCCTTGAACCCGGTGCCAACTCTGCAGCTGAGTTCCGCCTCACAGGGGAGCGGCCCGCTGTAGGCAATTTCAAACTGGAGCATATCGGTGCTCTCCACTGCGGCTGAAAGGTTTTTATACCGCAGCCGCTGTACCGAAAGATCGTAATACAGCCGAGTAGCAGGCAAATTCAGCTCCTTCTCGGTATGGAAGGTCCATACAAAATCGCCGTAATCCAGCACTAAGGGTACACCGGCCTTGTGGGCCTCCTCAAAGATATCCCGGCCAATTACCTGGCCGCTTTCCACTATAACCTCCAGGCGGTCGCTGGTTATGCCATTGCGGACGTCCTGCCAATTCAGCACCTCTACGCCGTTTATAATCGATATACTTCCGGTGGAGCCTCCGGAGCTGCCGCCGGAAGCCCCATTATCTCCACTGCTGCTGGCGTCAGAGCCGGAGTCTATCGGGCCCACTACCGTCAAGGCAGGGGAAGGATATACTGTTTTCTCCTGATTTCCGTCCAGGGCAATCATCTCACTGCCCAAAGAAAAGCGGGAGGGCGCTACTGTCTGGCTAAAGGTAAGCTCCGCCAGCTCGGTGCTGCCGCTGTTGGCAATCGGGCGCAGCCTGTCTACATACACGGTAAAAACGGTTTGGTTCTCTTCGATGCGGCTGTCAATGCGCTGAAAATGGGCGGCGGAATCGTCAATCCAGTTTACCTCCGGGGCAGTTACCTGCCCCTGCACCCGCAGCTCAAACTGCACCGACTCATAGTTGCTGCTGAACTGCTCCAGCCGCAGAATATACTGGTTGCTGGCCCCGCTGGCCTTCAACACCACCTGAGGAGAGTTATCCACCCCAAAAGCGGCGCCAAAAAGTGCTGCCGTAAACAAAATACCCGCCAGCAAGGCTCCCAAAAGCTTTCCTGAATATTTCATCTGCGTTTAATCCTCCAGTATAATGATAGGCATTGATTCGTAGGTAGGAGAAGGCAGCCAACGGGTATTGCTGGTAACCCGGTTAGCCCCGCCCTCCGGCAGATTGGTACGGTGCAGCTCTGCCATAATCTGAGTAGGCAGCAGGCTGCTGGCACAGGCGGTGGACTCCCCGGAGCTTGCCGCTGTACCCTCGCTTTGCTGCTTGGGAACAAACACCCACAGGCCGTTGTCAATCTCCGCCATATCTCCGCTTTCAGGAATTGCGGCAAAGAGATAAATCTCCCCTTCCAGCGGGACAGGAGTGTCCGACTCGGTCAAATCGCCCTCGGTTACACTGCCGGTTACACTTTTGCCATACACACGCACAGTGTTGAACACCGGGTTGCCCCGGAAGTTTCCGGTAATAATCAAAGTGCCGGCCTTAATATTCTCATAATCCCTGCCCAGAATGCCGATGCCGTTTACCCCAAAATCAATATAATCCCCAGGATAAGCCGCAAAGTCAATATCGTTGGAGGTTACCCCATCCGGCAGGCCAGAAACCCGAATCACTTTCGCGTCATAGGGGCAGATACTGCCGTCCGCATCCGTCCGGGTAAAGAAGCGCAGCTTGCCGGGATTTTGCCGCAGCTCCTCATAGCTTACCCGCAGCACTGTAATAAAGCTGCTGCCGTCGGTACTCACCTCTACGGTAACTATGTCCTTTTCGGCGACGTCGCCGCTGCCGTCAGTGCCGGGCTCTGCCAAAGCTGTCGGCTGGTCTTCAATCTCCACATCTCCATCAGGAGCGCTTTGTGCCTGGTTCTCACTGTCATTCTCATCGTTTCCTGCAGTGCCCTCCTCATCGGGAGCCTCAGGCTGGTCCTCAGGCTGAGAGCTTTCCTCCGGCTGGGAGCTGCTTTCCTCCGGCACAGAGGAGCTTTCAGAGGAGGCGGAAGAATCCTCCGGCTCACTTACGTCCGAAGAAGTGGAAGAAGTACCTGCTGCCGGGAAGCTGTTGAACCGAATGCCCGCTACCGAAAGATTGCCGTTGAAGGAAGCGGTAAGCACCCCATTGGAGGAACTGCCGCTGCTCCACTGGTATTCGGAGCGGTCGATCAGGTTATCATGAGAGATATCCAGCTGGCTGCTGGTGGCCTCGGCAATTACATAACCCAGAATATCCACCGCTTTTACCGAGTAGGAAACTGCCTTGTTGTTTACCGAGCCCAACGAATCGTTCCAGCTGGTAACGCCGGAATTGGCGGAAAGGAAGGCTACCACCTCTGTTTTGCCGTTCAGGCTCCGGCTGATCTCATAACCCTGCATTTTAGCGCCCTCGGTGGGGGTAATGGTAACCACCGCATTCCGGGCGTCCCGATCATAAGCGGCGGTAATGCCCACTGTGCCGCTTTGCTTCTGGGTACCGCTTAACCGCTCTCTGCGGGAGCGATCAGTCAGGTATTGGATCTTCCGCTCCTCCTGAGCGCCGCTCTGCCCGCTGGGGGTAAAGCCCCAAGCCGCAAAGAACTCGCTTAAATCCTTGCCGGCAACCTGGCTGGCCGCTGTCATAAAGGCAGCATCACCACTGCCGGTACGAATTTTATTCAGCTGGTTATAGAAGTTATCATCCGCACCATCATAAGCCAGATGCAGCTGCCAGTACATGCCCAAGCTTACAAACACATTGTTGGCCATGCCCTGCTGCCCGGAGGTCACTTTATCAAAGATCCCCTCATATATGTTGCTTATTTCCAGACGAGACTGCAGAGTGTTCTCCTTGCCGTCATAGGTTTGGCCAAACAGCGCGTAGATGTTATTGGTAATCTCCGGCTTACCCAAAGTATCCATTACATGGCCGATCTCATGGTGAATGCCCCAGCCAAACAGCCCGTTTGCCCCGCCGTTGCCGTCCATGGTGGAAACCGGCCGCCCGCTGATCATACCGGAGCAGGACCCAAACCCAATGCCGATATGATTGCCCGCCGCGTACATAAACGCATTGCCGAACATCCGCATGTACCGGATATTATGCCGGGTATTGGAGCTTTCCAAATCCGCCTCGTCAATGCCATGGGTACGGTACATCAGCTGCATCAGCTCTTCCCAGGCCAGGCCGTCGTTATACAGTGTCTGCACACCGTCACTGCCCAAGGCGGCCCGCACCTGGCTGGCCGGGATGGAAAGCAGCACATGAGGCAGCGCAATCTCAGTAGCGTTCAAAATACTTGTCTGCAAAGCGCTGCTGTTCAAGCCGCTTAGCTGTGTGCTGCAATACAGCTCCAATTCGCTGACGTAAGCGGAAATTCGTGTTTTGATCTCCTGTTCCGAGAGTTCATGCCAATCTGAAAGCTCCAACAGGGGGATTCTTGTCCCCCCTCTTACCTGCAGCCGAATATCACTGCTGCTGCCGGTATACTGCAGGTACAGTGAGCCGCCCCGAGGCGCGCTCAGGTCATGAATTCTGGGGATGGTAATCACATTCCGCCCGTTTTCCAGCGGAATAGCTTTGCCGCACCATCTGGCGGCCTCAGCATAATGCTGGGTAGGCACCAGAGAAAGTGTCTCCCCTTCCGGGATGCTGACATAAACCACAATCTGGCTGCCCGCCTCTGCCGTTACGCCAATAGGCTGGAAATTATTGATCTTCTTCTTATCCCCTGCAGGGTTCCGGGACTGCACCTGATTCACAATCGTCCCTAAGCTGGAAATATCCCCTTTCAGCAGAGACTCTGCCAGCTGCAGCTCGTCCAAAAGAATTTCTTTGTTGACATAATAAGTATCCTCGCTGCTCAAACGGGTGCGCAGCTCGTCAATCCGCTCCTGGCTGGCTGCAGCGGAAAGAGCGGTATAGGTGCTGTCAGTAAACAGCGCGGCAATACTGTCGTCAATATCGTCATAGGTGTAGAAAGCCACCTCCGCCAAAGAACTGGGCTTGGAGGCGCCATCCCACTGACGCACCAGCACTGCAAGCTTTTTGATATGATCGTTGCGCTTAAAGGGTAAGATAGCATACCCTGTTTCTCCCGGATTATTGCGGACAACAGGCGCTGTGCCTGCGTCGCCGGTATTGGAGTTGTTAAGAGCGCCGGCATCATTGGTAAGCCAGGTCATGTTGCCGTCCTTATCCCAGGCCGCCACCGAGTACCGGTGGATGGACTGAGGATACCCCTTGTTCAGCCGGGGAACATAGATCATATAATCCATACTCTGTTCTTCGTCAAACTCAAAGGTAAAACGGCTGCTCAGCCACCAGGACTGGGCCGTCCAGTGGGTTTCAAAATCGCCGTCATACACCCAGCTGACATCGAACTGTCCATCATACTCAGCGGAAACATTCTTTGGGTTCTCCATCACCGCGCTGATGATGTGGGAATTGTCAATCCGATTAAGAGTAGGCAGAATAGGAATATCAATCTCCTCTTTTTCCGGAGTTCCGGTCACCGTCAGCGAGGGACGGCTTACCCCAATCAGGTTTCCCGCCGTTACATAAAAGTCATAGGAAACATCATTGGTCAGCCCCGTTATGACGATAGAGGTGGAGGTTCGCTTTTCGGCAGCCAAAATAAACTCCCGCTTGTCGGACTCCTTATAATACACATTGTAGAAAAGCGCATCCTCTGTCTTTTTCCAGCTCAGGGACATTGCGCTGTCCTCCGGGGTAAGCGAGAGGTTATCTGGCGGCAGAGGAGCTTTGTCCGGTTGAGGAATACAGCCCACTGCGGCCGAAGGATCTCCGATCCAGTCTCCATTATAGGCAGTAACCGTAAAGTAGTAGGTTTTCAGGTTTTCCAGCCCGCTGATCACCGCTTCGTTTTTACCTACCCGCAGTTGGTTGGTCAAAGCGTTGGTGGAGCTGCCGTACTTTACAATATAACCGTCCACATTGTCCACAGCCCGCCAGGTCAGGCTCACCTTTTTGCTGCCCGCCTCGGCGTACAGATTTTTAGGGATCGATGCTCCCAAATCAATATTTTCCGGGATAATATCCCGCAAAAACTCAATTTTTTCCACCACGGCATAGCTTATCTTGCCGTCCTCACCCATCACCTTTTCCACGGTGATGGTAATCTTTTTCACCGGTACCCGCCGTCCCAGCTGTATGACAACAGTGCTCTCACCGGCCTTGCGTTCTGTGGCATGAATCTCCTCCGGCAGGGTGTTGTCAAAGGGGATCACCTCACTGGTTCGATCAGAGTATTCTACCAACACACTGCCCTTTTCCAAAGCGCCGGTTACTGCCGGGGAGATGATGTTAATCTCGCTCATTTCCACCGGATTCTCAAAGATAATCGGCAGTACCAAATCCTCGCCTTCCTTGCCGGAAAGCTTTACAGCCTGCTCATTATCGGCGAACAGATCGTCAATGCTGCCCTCCTCCAAAGTAACCCCGCTGGAAGCAAGCTCTTTGGCCATTTCCTCAGTATCCAAAATATTTTCTGTCACCAAAGCGCCTTCATACACCTCGGCCTCCCGCTTGGGCACCAGGTTATGGTGTACCAGCGCAATATCCACAATATCCACCTGGCCGTCCAGGTTCAGGTCTCCATTAGACGAACTGCTTCCCAACGCCTCAGCCACCCGGGTAAAATCCTCGTTGCTGATAGCCTGGTCGCCAGTAACGTCCCCTAAAGCAAACCCGCCGCTTTGGGCGCTTACACACAGGCGCGGCACAAACTCGTTTACCGCCAACGCCTGAGAGGTAAAGCTGGAATATCCTGTTCCTTTGAAGGTAAGGGTATAGCTATCCTCCTTAGGCAGGCCGGAAAATTCCAGCAAATAAAAGCCCACCTTATCAGTAGCCGCCAAAGGGGCATCCTGGGGGTTATGCAGCTCTATCGCTGCATGAGCCGTTTTTCCGCCCCAGTCAAAGTCCTGCTCGGCGTCACTGCTGCCCAGGGGCAAGGTGTAACTGCCGCCGTTGCTGCCCTCCAAAGTAACCGAAAGGCTTCTCCCCTCCAAAATAGAGGCATACTCCCGATAATCCAGCTGCAGCACAGCTTCCAGCCTGCCCCCGCTTTGGGAGACAGAGGTCATATCAATGACACCGGGCGTCTCCTGGGCATAGGCCGGCAGCTGCAAAGTGCCAAGCACTATCATAGCCGACAAAAAACCTGCAAACACTCGCTTCATGGTTCTACTCCTTAAACGTAAATGTTAAAATCGACTTTTTTTGAAAAAAGCCTGTATCTCCTGTTATGGGAGACAGATTCAGTATAGCACAAATCCTGGCAAGACTCCATACTTTTCCGCAATTTTTTGTCATTTTTGGAAGATTTCTCTCCATTTTGGCCACATTTTCCCCAAAAATTCCAGCAAATTGCCTTATTTTTCAGGACGTAAGCGCATTACCGACATGCAGATGCACTCAATAGGCTGAACAAAAGTCAGTGTACCCTGGCAGTGAAAAAGCCCTGCAGACTGATCCCGGGAGCATGAGATGACAACGCTGCTGTTATGTCCCCGAAAAAAGCCGCCATACCGCCTTTAGTAAACCCCCAGATAAAGCAGGAGCAGCCGGATGGTATTCTCAATGCCCTGCCAGTGAGTGCGCTCCATGCCGTGGGAAGCATGCACACCAGGGCCAATCAGCGCGCCCTTGATATCGTTGCCGGCACTCCAGGCCGCGCCTACGTCTGAACCATAGCGAGGATAGATATCCACAGCGTAGCTGAGGCTTGCCTGCTTGGCCAGATTGATCAGCCGGGTAGTCAGCTCATAGTCATAAGGCCCGTGAGAGTCCTTGGCGCAGATGGAAACCTTGTACTCGTCGCAGCCTAAATCCAGCCCGATGCAGCCCATATCCACCGCCAGAATTTCCTCTAATCCCTGGGGCATCCAAGCGCCGCCATGGCCTACCTCCTCATACACCGAGAAAAACAGCGTTACATTGCAGGCCGGCCGCAGCTTTTGAGCAGAAAGCAAGCGCATCACCGCAAGCAGACAGGCAGCGCTGGCTTTATCGTCAATAAAACGGGATTTCAGGAAGCCGCTGGGAGTTACCACCGTTTTAGGGTCAATAAACACGTAGTCCCCGGCGCTGATGCCCAAGGCGGCTACCTCCTCCTTGTTATGCACCTGTTCATCCAGCCGGATATACATATTCTCCTCGTTGCGGGGGCGGTCGGCGCTGTCCGGATGAACATGGACGGCCGGGCTTTTGCTTAAAAAGGTGCCGGTATAACGCTTTTCCTCCCGGGTACATACCGTGCAGTACTCGCCATCCAAGGTGGGCAGCAACGGGCCGCCTACCCTGGTAAAGCTAAGCTCTCCTTCGGCAGAAGCAGAACGCACCATAGCGCCCAAGGTGTCCACATGGGCGATAAGGGCAATGGTTTTGCCGGTATCCTTCCCGGGTATGGTAATCATCCCGCTGCCTTTCCGGGTCTGCTCAAAGGCAAAGCCGGCTTCCTCAGCATACCGGGCAATCCGCTTCATTACCCGAAAGGTGTAGCCGGAGGGGCTGTCAATCCCCAAAATCTCCTGTACAATCTGAAAATAATCCTCTTTTAAGCGCTCAACTAAAAGCTCCATACATTTTCCTCCTTTTCCTGGGACGTCGCGCATCCCTGTTGTGCAAGTGGATTCACACCGGTTCGTCATAAATATATGTATCAAAAGAAGCCGTTTCAGAGCTGTTGCAAAAGGATCTCAGCTCCATTGCAGCCGGGTCGCAGTCATCACACTCAAAAGAAGTGCTGCCGTACCGCTCCAGCATATGGGCAAGCAGGGTTTGGGCAAAATCATAAAACCCCGGCTGGCTGGCAGCAGCCACATAGGCAATCTCATTTTCCTCCACAAAGGCAAGGTTCTGAATATTCCCCCTTTCCTTCTGGAGCAAAACAGAACTGGGCAATTTGCTGCAAAACAGCTTTCTATCCGCAGTCAAGGGGCTAACTGCCTTATGGGTCTCCCTGTAGTAATTATAAAGCAGCCCGCAGCAGGCCGTGTAGTCTGGATGATTCCTGCCAATCTCCACCATAGGAGCAGCCGCCTTTACCGGGGCTTTCAGTTCACCGGCAGTTACCTCTATTTCATAGCACCGGCGCTTTCGCTGAAACCCGCCGGCGGTTAAAAAGGCGTACTTCTTTTCCTCCCGGGAGGAAACCATCACCTGCAAGGGGCATCCCAATTCATTCCTCAGCAGACGAAACAGCTCCCCTGCGTCCGCCGGAGAATACCGGTTCAGCTGCAAATCCAAGTAAGCATTCTGCAGGTGATAAGGATTATAGCTGACCCGAACGCTGCCAATCTCCCCTTCTGCGTCCAAAGCTTTATAACAGTTACTGGCCTGAAGCATTATTTTTATCATCGAAAGCCCTCCGCAAAGCAGCTCTTTACTGCATTTCCCTCTCCTGAATGATCACCGTTTCCGCCAAACCTTCGGCATCATAATAAACAATGATGATCCGCTCCTCCTGCTCGCCCAAGCGCCAGATATCCCCCCACATCCCGGAGAGAACGCCATCCGGCTCACCCCACTGCTTCTGGAGCTGTTCCGTACTGGCCCCCTGCAACCGCTCTAAAATCTGCCCTGCAGTATAACCTTGCTCCAGCACCAGCTGAGAGACCTCCTGCAGGCTTACCAATTGCTGTCCTGTCCCACAGGCGGAAAACAGCAAAAAACAAACCGCCAGCCAGGCTATTGGCCATCTTCTCATGAACATCCTCCTTTACACAACAAAAGCCCTTGCCGCCCCCAGCGAGCGGAGGAAGCAAAGGCCTTTTGCCGTTTTATTTTTTTAGGGTGGGACGTCCCGCACCGCCTGTTCTCCGGCATTGCCCGGGAATCTGCCGCAGCTGTTACGTCCCAAAACTTATAATTTAACGTATTAAAAAATCTGTGCAGCATTTGCAGGGAGATTTTTCACTTGTTCAAGATAATATCTCGAATTTTTTGCTTCGGTGTAATTATATTGGAACCCAAGCTTTTCTCCAACTTCAGGGGCAATTTCGTCCATAAGACCGCACATTATCATGACAGAATTCCACACCTGCTCCGATGTTGTTCCGCCATAAGTTTGCAGAAATCTTTCCCACACCGTTGGTTCAAGCCATTTGTACATATATTTTGCTGATTTTCCCACGCTTACAGAAAAATTCGTCTCATTGCCAATTTTCCATGATAGGATTTTCACGAGCTGTGGTCTCACTATTCTGTTTAACATATCGTGAGCAAATGGAAGCTCATTCCTCCACAATCCTTTTGCTACATTGTTTAAGCACCACCAGAATTCGTTGCATACGGCAAGATACTCCGCTTCCGAGGGCTTTTTTACATGAAAATCGACATCGGTAGCTTCTGGAATATCCGGGAGTATTCCGTCCTTGTCAAGTAAAATCCTACATAGTTTATCGTCCAAAATATCAAGCTTATCCAAAGGTTCAACGTGCAGGTCAAGACGATTACCG
>CATJLA010000180.1 GCA_949741215.1 uncultured Oscillospiraceae bacterium | reverse complement strand
CCAGGTTAGGGTGCGCCGGGGCGGAGCAAAAAAGCCTTGCCCGGTTGCCTCCCGCAGAAAATAAAACTCCTTGCTGGCCTGAAAAGCAGAATAAAAGGAGGGGCGCTATGGTATGGCAAGCTGGGTAACCCATCTGATAATAGCGGACAAGGTGCTGGAAAAGGTTCCGGAATTAGACAGACGGGGCTTTTGTGTGGGCAGCATAGCGCCCGACTGTAATGTGGAAAATGCCGACTGGAGCGCGTTTACTCCTTCCCGGGAGGTAACACACTGGATGACCGGGAAGGAAAAAACAGCCTCGGACAGCAGCAGGTTTTATCAGGCGTACATTGCGGGCAGACGGCAGCGGCTCGGAAAAGGGGAGGAATATGCCTTTCTTCTGGGGTATTATGCCCATCTGATTGCTGATGCCGAATACCTGCGGTTTGTTCGGGATGAGGAGAGGATAGCGGCTGCCTGGAGCCGGATAAAAAGCCATCCTGTGCTGGGAGAAAAATCCACCGGGATGCCGGAAACCTGGGATTCCTTGAAAAAGCTCATCGGGAAAGAGGACAGGATAATGGATATTTATACCATGGAGGCGGAGTATCTGGAACGTCACCCCGATTCGGGATACTATACGGAAATATTAGGGCTGGAGGATTTTCCCGATTATATAGACTACCTTCCCCATGGTGCCATTGTGCGGAAAATCAAGGTTATGGGCTATATTCCGGAGAAGAAAACCGGCACGTTTCCTTACGTGTTGCTTTCCAGAGAGGAGTACAGCTGCTTTGTGACCCGGGCGGTTGCCTTGATTGCAGATAGACTGGATAACTGCTGTTGAAAGATAAACACACCGCTGAATGCTGCCCGGCGGAGCACGGGAACAGAAAGGGCAGTTACGTCCTGAAAAGGAGAGAAAAGGGGAATGTTGGAGATTTACTCGGCACGGCAGGAGGATATCCCCTTGCTGCGCCAATATGACAGGCATATTTCCGACGGGGAGCTGGAAAACGCTGTTCGTCTGCAAAGGGTGTATGTGGCGCTGGCAGACGGTTGTTTTGCAGGATGGCTCCGCTATAACCTTTTTTGGGATAATACCCCCTTTATGAACCTGCTTTATTTTTTGGAGCAATACCGGAAAAAGGGGTTTGGCAGGCAGTTAGTGGCTTTTTGGGAGGATCAGATGAAAAAACAGGGCTACAAAAGGGTGATGACCTCTACACAATCGGACGAATACGCCCAGCACTTTTATTTTAAGCTGGGGTATGAGGCGGTAGGCGGTTTTCGTCTGCCGGGTGATGTTTATGAGGTGATTTTTGCCAAAGAATTGCAGAAATAAAGCCGTTGCTTTAAGATAGGGCGGCAGAGGCTTTTGGAATAAGAGAAAAACCCGAGGATGCGCAGACGTCCTAAAGGGGTAAAAGTTGAAGGAGTTATCAAAATGGCAGTCAAGGTTGGAATGGTTTCGCTGGGATGCTCGAAAAATCAGGTGGATGCGGAACGGATGCTGGCTAAAATCAAAGCGGCGGGGTATGAGCTGTGTGCTGATTCCGGCAGCTGTGACGTAGTGATTGTGAATACCTGCGGCTTTATTGAGGATGCGAAGAAAGAATCGATTGAGAATATTCTGGAGTTCTGCACCTTGAAAAAGGAGGGCAGAGTGAAGGCGATTGTGATAACTGGCTGCCTGGCCGAGCGGTATCAGCAGGAGATAGCGAAGGAAATTCCCGAGGCGGATGTGATTTTGGGCATTGGATCGAATGATAATATTGTGGAGGCTATTGGCAGGGCGCTGCAGGGGGAACAGGTGGTTTCTTTTGGGGAAAAGCTGAACTTAAGCTTGGTTGGAGACCGTATTTTGACCAATCTGCCCTTTTTTGCCTACCTGAAAATTGCTGAGGGCTGCAGTAATAAATGCACTTATTGTGCGATTCCCGCCATTCGAGGGGAGTTCCGCAGCGTGCCCATGGAGCAAGTGCTGGAGGAAGCGAAAAAGCTGGCCTCCTGGGGGGTAACAGAACTAAATGTGGTGGCCCAGGATACTACCCGTTACGGCGAGGATTTGTATGGGGAGCCCCGCTTGCCGGAGCTTTTGGAAGCTTTGTGCCGAATTGAGGGCTTTCGGTGGATTCGGGTGTTGTATTGCTATCCGGAGCGGATTTCCGACAAGCTGCTGGACGTAATGGCGCGGGAAGAAAAGCTGGTAAAATATCTGGATATTCCCATTCAGCATGCAAGCGGGCAGGTATTGCGCCGGATGAATCGCCATGGAAACAGGCGGCAGCTTACCGAGTTAATGGCAAAAATTCGGACGAAAGTGCCGGGGGTAATTCTGCGCACTACCCTGATCACCGGCTTTCCCGGCGAAACAGAGGAGGATTTTGCGGAGCTTTGCCAATTTGTAAAGGAAGTTAAATTTGACAGGCTTGGCTGCTTCCCTTACTCTCAGGAGGAGGGGACCCCTGCCGCCCTACTGCCGGATCAGCTGGATGAAAAAACCAAGGCCCGCCGGGCAGAGGTGATTATGGAGCAGCAGTATGAGATTATCCGAGAGAAAAATGAAGCGCTGTTGGGCACTACCATGGAGCTGGTGGTAGAGGGGTATGACCGGTATGCCTCCAGCTACTTTGGCAGAAGCTGCCGGGATGCCCCCGATATTGATACAAAAACCTTTTTTACCAGCGAAAAGCCGCTTAAAATTGGCCAGTATGTGCAGGTAAAGGTAGAGGATGTGCTGGATTATGACCTGATTGGCGCGGTGGTTGAAGAATAAAAGCGCCGGGGCATCCAGGTTCCGGGACGTCGCGCAGGAGGAAAGTTTTTATGCCGCGGGGGAGGGCTTCCCCTTTTGAATGGATAAGGAGTGATTGACAGATTATGAATACCCCCAATAAGCTTACAGTGCTGCGGATGGTGCTGATTCCGGTGTTCCTGGTATTTTTGCTGCCGGTTTGGCAGGGGTTTGCCCATCAGTACCTGTTGGCGGTAATTGTTTTTGCAGCCGCTTCCCTCACTGACCTGCTGGACGGGCATCTTGCGAGAAAATATAACCTGATTACCGACTTTGGCAAATTTATGGACCCGCTGGCCGATAAGCTGCTGGTGATGTCCGCCATGGTGGGCTTTGTAGAGCTGGGCTGGGCGCCTGCTTTGGTGGTGATTATTATCCTGGCAAGGGAATTTCTGGTTACCTCCCTCCGGCTGATTGCCGCAGGCAGCGGTAAGGTGCTGGCTGCTGATAAATGGGGCAAATACAAAACTGTAAGCCAGATGGTCTGGATCTGTTACCTGCTGTTGGCCCAGTGGGGGCTTTCTGCAGGCTTACTGCCTGTGGGCTGGGCTGGGGGAATCCAGTGGGGAAATATGGGACTGATGGTGCTTGTAACCGCTCTTACCCTTTATTCCGGCTGGAACTACCTTTGGAACAACCGCCAGTTTGTGAATACGGCAAAATAGCGGGCAGTTCTTCAAAAAGCACGGCAGCATAGGCATGCGCGACGTCCTGGAAGCGGTAAGTTTACGAGCATTGAAAGAAACAGAATGGAGCAGTATGAGCAAACTGAAAAAATTGATTGGAAACAGAGCCTTTTATAAAATGGTTCTGGCGGTTGCGGTGCCTATTATGATTCAAAACGGCATCAGCTACTTTGTAAGCCTGCTGGATAATATTATGGTGGGCCAGGTTGGTACCGAGGCTATGTCCGGCGTGGCTATTGTAAATAACCTGATGATGGTGTTTAATGTGTGCATCTTTGGGGTAGTTTCCGGCGCGGGGATTTTTGGCGCCCAATTTTTTGGCAAAGGGGATCACGAGGGGGTACGCAGTACCTTCCGTTTTAAGGTGATTCTTTGCGGGGTTGCCGCCATTTTGGGCATTGGAATATTTTTGGTGTTTGGTGAGCCGCTAATAAACCTGTACCTTCAGGGAGGCGGTGAGGTGGGTGATGCTGCCCTTACCCTGCAGGAAGGCAAAAATTACCTGATGGTTATGCTGGTGGGGCTGATTCCCTTTTGTATTGTGCAGACCTATGCCAGCACCCTGCGGGAAACCGGCGAGACGGTTCTGCCCATGTTTGCAGGGATTGTGGCGGTGTTCGTCAACCTGATTTTTAACTATATCCTGATTTTTGGCCACTTTGGAGCACCGCGTATGGGCGTAACCGGCGCGGCGGTGGCTACGGTAATCGCCCGGTTTGTGGAAACGGCAATTATTGTGTTCTGGACCCACAAGCGCAAGGATAAAAACCGGTTTGCCGAGGGCGCATACAAGAGTTTGGCCATCCCCATGAGCCTGGTAAAGCAGATCTGCGTCAAGGGTACGCCGCTGATGATAAACGAGGCGCTTTGGTCCGCTGGCATGGCAATTCTGCTCCAGTGCTACTCTATTCGGGGGCTGGAGGTGGTGGCTGGGGTGAACATCGCTTCCACTGTGGCAAACCTGTTTAATGTGGTGTTTATGTCTTTGGGCAGTTCGGTGGCAATTATCATTGGGCAGCTGCTGGGGGCCGGCAAAATGGAGGAAGCCATGGATCAGGACTGCAAGCTGCTGTTTTTTTCGGTGGCGGTTTGTGTGGTAATCGGCGGGGTGTTGGCGCTGCTTTCACCTTTGTTCCCGGAGTTGTACAATACCGAGGCATCGGTGAAGCGCTTGGCGGCGCAGTTTATCTGTATTGAGGCGCTGTGCATGCCGATGAATGCCTTTGCCCATGCGGCTTATTTTACTCTGCGATCCGGCGGCAAAACTGTTATTACCTTTTTGTTTGACAGCGTGTTTACTTGGGTAGTAAGCGTTCCTTTGGCGTTTTGTTTTAGCCGGTTTACCTTGCTGCCGGTGGTTATGGTCTATCTGTTCGTTAAGCTGGCGGATATCATTAAGTGTGTTATTGGCTATATCCTCATAAAAAAGGGCGTGTGGATGCAAAATATTGTAGTAAAACAGTCTTAGTTGCCTTTAGGACTTGACAGCTGCGGTTGGTTTACAGGCTTTTTATAAGTCACCAGGCGGGGGCCAGCGGCATAGAATAGGGTATAGCCGTGATTTCCGGCAGAAGAAAAGCTTGCAATTTTGCAAAAGCTGTGCTACAATCAAGTTCAAGCTTTCGGGGAACAGAGGCGGGCTGGAATGCCTTTGCATTTTGGTTAAGGCACCGCGGAGCGGCGACGTCCTGGGAAAGCGGCTTGCAAAGCAAATATTGGGTAAATGCATAAACGCGGGAGAAGTAGTCTGTCAGCCCTTTTACAGGGGCTGCCGGGCCCAGAGAGAATTCT
>CATJLA010000179.1 GCA_949741215.1 uncultured Oscillospiraceae bacterium | reverse complement strand
TAGTAATAATAATTTTCTGACTCATAAACACACCTCCAGCGTAACCAGCAGTCCGGCAAGCCTTGGGGACGTAACTGCTCCCAGCTTTCTTTTATACAATAGGGAATGCTTACCGGTATTTTTATTTATATTATAGCACATCTCTCACAAAAAACAAGTTTTTTTGGCAATTCTGAGAGAAATAAATGAAATTCATTCGGGTAAACTATTAAAAATACCGAAAATATAGCTTTTTAAGATTTCTTTGAAACCTTTTTCCTTGTAGTTTCGTTTGTATGAGCGAAGGGAACTTCTTTGTTTGTAGGATGTTTGCAAAAATATTTTTGACAAGCTATTGTTTTTTACTGCTCTGTGTGTTAGAATATGGCTGTACCAACCGTACTACTTCAAATAATACAGTTGCCCATCAGCCGGAAATGAGGGATTTGCGTGGCTGTTTTCTCCGCACTTTCCGCTTCCGTTCCTCAGCGTTTTCAGCCGCAGACGAAATAACTTCACTGAAAATTGCAGGATGTGGAAAGCATGGGAAGGAGGATTTTCATGAAAGTTTTTATCTTTTCAGGACATCAAAAATGGATTGAGCACAGCGGTGTGGGTCGGGCGATCTATCACCAGAAAAATGCCGTTGCCAAAACTAAGGGCTTGGATTTGGTTTTGAAAAAAGAAGATGCGGATATTATTCATATTAACACGGTTTTTCCCGGTTCGGTCCGGCTGGCGTTATGGGCAAAGCGTCACGGCAAAAAGGTGGTATTCCATGCCCATTCCACCAAACAGGATTTCCGCAATTCCTTTATTGGCTCTAATGCGGTTTCAGGGGCATTTGGCAGGTGGCTTCAGTTTTGCTACCAGCTGGGAGACGTCATTATAACCCCCAGCGAATACTCCAAGGCCCTGTTGCTGGAGCAGGGTGTGACAAAGCCTATCTTCGTAATGTCCAACGGGATTGATTTGGACTACTATCAGGCCGCCTCTGGCGACAAGGAATATTTTAGACGGGAATACGGCTTTAAAGAGAACGACAAGGTGGTTATGGCCGCCGGGCTTTGGATTAAGCGCAAGGGGATTTTAGATTTTGTTGAAATGGCAAAACGCCTGCCCCAGTATCAGTTTATTTGGTTCGGGGATTCCAACCTGTGGAGCGTTCCCAGAGAAGTAAAGGAAAGCGTAACCTGCAAGTTGCCAAATCTTCATTTCCCCGGCTATGTTTCCAAGGACGAACTGCGCCGGGCATATGCTGGGTGCGACTTGTTCTGGTTCCCCACCTATGAGGAAACTGAGGGGATTGTAATCTTAGAGGCATTGGCCATGAAAACACCGGTTTTGGTGCGGGACATCCCGGTATACCAGGGTTGGCTGGCCGATGGGGTAAATACCTACACCTTCAAAGTCCAAGAGCAGGCGGCGGAAAAGATATCCGCGATTTTAGAGGGTACCGCTGCAGATTTGACCGAGGAGGGCTATCAGGTGGCAGCCAACCGGCGGATGGATCAGATTGGCTTACGGTTGGAGGAAATTTATCGTACCGCCATGCTGCAGGGATCTCCTGCTTTTTATCCTGGAAGAATGGCAGAGCTGCAAAACAAATAAGATCATTTCTGTAAGAGGACTTTTCCTCAGCATTTGAGAACAAAAGAGCTGTTACGTCCTAATAACTTAGGATAGCTTGACTTTTTGGCAAGGAGTGATTTGTATGATGCGGAAAAATTGGCGGAATCTGCTGGTGATCGGCGTGATTACCGTTGCAGGATTGGTGTTCTTTTGCTGGAAGGCTAACCCCGCCATGCTGCTTGCCGCCTGCAAAACGGCACACATCGGCTGGATTTTATGCGCAGTTGCCGCTATGTTCTGCTGCTGGCTGCTGGAGAGTGGGGCTTTGTATCAGGTTTCCAAGGCCTTATACCCCAAGATGACCTTTTTTTCCAGCTGGAGAACCACTATGGTAGGGCAGTTTTTTAATGGGATTACCCCCTTTGCCAGCGGCGGTCAGCCTATGCAGGCCTACTGCATGAAAAAGGACGGTGTGCCCTTGGGAACTGCTACCTCCGCCTTGCTGACCAAATTTTTGGTATATCAAACAACCTTGACTATCTTTTCGATTATTGCGATGATCAGGTTCCCCTTTTTCACTTCAAAAATTCTCGGGTTTGGGCTGCTGGTGGGAACAGGGTTTTTGATCAACACCATCGTAGCGGCACTGTTAATTCTGGCCTCCTGGAAGCCGGATTTCCTCATGAAGCTTGCCCATTTGCTGCTGGCGGCTGGAAGTAAACTGAAGCTTGTAAAACGGAAGGAGCAGCTGACTGCCTCCTTTTCCAATGAAATTGAGGGCTTTAAGCACTGCGGCCAGTATTTGTGGCAACATAAGATCGTACTGCTGCAGATTACCTTTTATACGATATTACAGCTGCTGTTTTTCTTTTTGGTGCCCTGTTTTCTCTGCCTGGCGTTCGGTATTGGCAAAAGCAATTTGTTTACTATTTTTGCTGCAGGGGCGTTTGTCCACATGGTTTCCTGCTTCGTGCCAATCCCCGGAGCTTCAGGCGGAGCGGAAGGATGTTTTTTGCTGTTCTTCTCTATCTTTTGCCCAGAAAGCGGGATTATTGGCCTGATTATCATCATGTGGCGGATGCTTACCTTTTATCTGCCCACTGCCTCAGGGATGCTGGTGTTCCAGCTGGTTCCTCATCGGAAGGAGCTGCTGCCAGAGGGGAAAGCCTCATAGCTTCCTTTGACAAAGGTACAAACAAAGTCCGGCATAAAAAGTTGCGACAATTATGTGTATTTTGTTTATACTTTGGTTAAAAGGAGAGATATTCTTGGACTTTATGACCCGTATGAG
>CATJLA010000178.1 GCA_949741215.1 uncultured Oscillospiraceae bacterium | reverse complement strand
TTTATAGACTCCTTTCCATCTTCCATATGTTGTGAGGATTGCCTTTGACGCCCCCTGCTGTATTTGCGCAGTGCCGTCTAAAAAATAGGCTACTCTTTATTGTAAGCCTTCTGTTCGGGGCGCTTTTGAGGACGTTCCCGCACAGAAGGCTTATCAGCTTTTTACAGGTGCTCCGGCAAAATATGTACCTCACCGGAGCGCAAAGCAAACCGTTCCCCTCCGGCAGTCTGCACTACCAGACGGGCCTGGCTGTCAATCTCAACAGCAATTCCCTCAAAGCGCTGATCTTCTTTCAAAAAGGCAACCCGGCGCCCTACCACGCAGGAACGGCTTTGGTATTCCTCCAGAAATTCCATAGCCGGAAACGACCGGTAAAAGCTGCCGAACTGGTTCAAAATTTCTGCCGCCAGCCTGCTTTTGGAAAAAGGCTTTGGGGCATAATCCTCCGCCGAGGCGGCAATCTCCTGCAGCTGAGAGGGAAAATCCTCCCGCCGGATACTCAAATTTAGGCCAACCCCCAGCACTACATACTCCGGCCGACCGCTTTCCAGGTCAAAGGAAGCCTCGGTTAAAATCCCACAAAGCTTCCGGCTTTGATAATAGATGTCATTTACCCATTTGATTTGGGGGGAGAAGCCGGCAACCTGTTCCAGCGCCCGGCAAACCGCCACCGCTGCGCATGCCGTTAAAAAAACGCCTTGCTCCTGAAGACTTTGAGGGCGTAGAATCATGCTCATATACAGCCCCCTGCCCTTTTGGATGAAAAACGGACGGCCATACCGCCCGCGTGGCTGGGTTTGTTCTCGGGCCAAAAACACTTTGCCCTCTAAAGCGCCTGCCTGCGCCTGCCGTTTAGCAAGAGAATTTGTGGAATCCACCGTTTCCAAAAGCTCCAGCTCCCGGCCAAGAAGTGGGTCGGTCAGCCAACGGGAGATTTCCCCTTTGGAGAAGGGCTGATCCACCCCTGCCAGACGGTAACCCCGGTTGGTGCCCGCTTCAATCTGATAGCCTTCCTCCCGCAGCTGCTGAATCCCTTTCCATACCGCGGCCCGGGTTACCCCAAGCTCGGTCGCAATTTTGCTGCCGGAAAGGGTTTCTTCCGGGCAGCGGGCCAGCAGTTCTAAAATCTGTTCCTTCACAGTTATGTGCTCCTTTTGCCGGCATATTGTTCCCTTCATTTTAACAGAAGCCGGCTTTTTTTGCAAGTCTTCCCTACATTTTCTTTGGACGTCGTAAAGCCTCCCGCATTTTTTCTGCACAGCGCCTTCCCCAAAGCAATGCACTTGCTGTAAGCGGATAGCTGAGCGACGTCCCAAAAGCTATTTACACCTGCTCTTTTAACGGGAGGATACCGCCGACGTCCAGCAGCTGTCCGTCAGTGAGAAACAACGGCGAGACCTTATGACGATACAGAAACTGCAGGATCTCCTCCTCAGCCGGATGCCCCTGCAGGGTACCGGTAAAGGCCAGGCAATCGGGAGCAAGAAGCCCTGCCGCACCGCCTAAAAAGCCACAGGAATATCCCGGCAGCTCTACCCCGCCGGGGGGAACCCGCAGTACTTCTATCCCCACTGCTTCCATAGCCCCTGCCAGCGGGAGATCTGCCGTAATGGCCGCTTTTTCGCTTACCACACATACCGAGCAGCGGCTGTAGCCCTGGGGAACTCTATGTAGCTGTATCCCCTCTCCTACAACGGTTTGCTGCAGAATGAGATCCAGCTTTTCGATTAAACCAAACAGGTGGGGGCCGATTCGCAGGGCATTTAGGGAGATATCCCCAGGATAGCAGCCCGCAGGCATCCTCTCCGCTTTTTGGACACAAAAGCCAAACCGCTCTCCTTCTGCGGCAAGCCTGTAATTGCCGGCCAGCAGGCGGTTTTCTCCAAGGTGATGCAGCAGCATATCGGCATGGGCCGCTATCGGGGACGGCAGTGCATGTTCCGCTGTTACCGGCCATAGGGTAAGCCCCCGGCGGGCCAAAGCCTCCAAAATGGCGGGATGTTCTTCAGAAAGCGCGCAGAAAGTTGCTTGGCTTTGGGGAAGATTGGGTTTTTTTAGAAAGCGTTCCATAGTTGTAGGCATCCCTTCCTTTAGAGGCAGTCTTTCTTTGCCGTGGCTTTGTCCGTGCTGTGTTAATCCCGACTAAGCGCTTCCACCGGGCTTAGCTTGCTGGCCTTTGCCGCCGGGTCCCCTCCAAACAGCACCCCCAGCGCCGCCGAAAGCAGCACCGGCTGCCACAAAAATTGGGCCGGAAGAGCCGGGGCTTCAATTCCCACAGCAGGCAGCAGTAAAATAACCAGCAGGCTGGCCCCTGCCCCCAAACAGCCGCCCATCCCGGAAATTGCGCCGGCTTCCAGCAAAAATTCCCACAAAATATCCGTTTGCTTTGCCCCAATGGCTTTTTTCATACCGATTTCCCGGGTTCTTTCCCGCACGGTTATCAGCATTACCGTCATCACCCCAATACCTGCCACCACCAAAGAAATTCCACCGATGCAGGTAAGCACCGAAGTAAAAATCTGCAAAATGCGGTCCAGCTGCTTTTTCTGCTTGGCCATATTTTCACAGCTGTAGGCTGTACCGTCTGCAGTCACGTCCCCGGAAACACGGCTGGAAAGAAGCTGTGGAATGGCCTCCATCAGCGGCTCTATCTCTTCCTCTTCAGGAACAGAAAGGGCAATTCGGTCAAACCGGACCTCTCCGGTAAGCTCCTGCAAGGTAGTGTAGGGCAGGTACACAAAGGCCGGGGCCAGCTCTCCTACCAGGCTGTTTACCACCGAGCCGCCGGATTCCACAATGCCCACCACCGTAAAGCTTTCCTGAAAGCTGCCCTCCCGATTGGAAATCGTTAGGGTTTTGCCCAGTATTTCCTCCCGACGGTACAGCAGCAGGGCAGTATTTCGGTCTACCAGACACACTCTGCGGCGGTCGGTCAGGTCGCTTTGGCGCAGTACTCTGCCGGAAATAGGTGTCAAAGAAAAAATCTGGTTGGAGCCTGCCCCCGCGCCCCAGATAACGCACTCCAAGCTACGGGAAAGCCCTGCCCCCTGCCCACCGGCTTTTATGGTACCGGACGTCATGGAAACGGGTACTGCCTGATCCACCGGGGCAAGCTGGGAGAGCAGCTCCAGCTCCTCCTCCCCAAAAGGTACGCCGGACAAAGGCTGGGCGCTTACCGTAAGGCTGCCCACGCCCACTTGCTCCATCTCTTTACGAACCGCCTCAGACCCCAGAAGGCCCGCATACCGCACCAACACCAGGGAAAATACCCCCACGCCGATGCTCAAAATTGTAAGCAGCACCGGCAGCTTTTTTTGAAACAAAAACCGCCGGAAAAACGCCAGTTTAGGAAAGGGCATAAAGCTCATGGCACTCCCTCCCCAACAAGATCAAATTCGATTCATCCAACCGGTCCCCCAGCAAAATAAAATCCTCCGGCCCTATACCTGCGGTGATCTCCACCAGCCAGCCGGTTTCCGCACCAGTTTCCACCAAAACCTTTTTTGCCTGCCTGTCCTGATAGACCCAGACATATTCCTCTAATCCCTGTTGCTTTACCGCCTCCAGCGGCAGAGTAAGGGCCTGCTTGGGCTGTTCTGCCAAAATCTGTGCCTCCATGTGGAAACCCGGCTTTAAGTCCCTGTCTGTTTCATTCACCAGCAGGGTTACTTCTACCACCGTTTTTACACCCGTTTTTTCCACCTGCTGCTTTGCGACAGGAGCGATCCGGGCAACTGTGCCGCTATACTCCCGGTTTTCCAGGGCAGGGCAGCGTAAAAGGGCCGGCTGGCCCAGCTGTACCTTAGCAATCTGATCTTCGGGAATGTACACCGTTAGGCTCATGGACTCCGGGTCAGCTATCACCACCGCAGCTTGTCCCCCCTGGGAAAGGCGGTTAGCATAAAGGTTCAGCTCCGTCACCACACCAGAAACCGGTGCGGTAAGCTGCCCAAAGGTACGTTTTTCCTCATAAGTGGCGGCAGGGATAGCCGCCTGGGCAAACTGCCCGGCAAGCCCCAGCCCCAACCCTTGATACTGTTCCGGCAGCTGGTTCAAGCCAAAGCTTTCGGCTTGGTCTATCACCGGTAAAGTTCCGGCGGCGGAGGCCAGCACCTTTTGTGTCAAGTCCTCCTGAATAAACGCCAGAATCGCACCTTCCTCCACATAATCCCCTGGAGAAACCAGCACCTGGGAAGAAATTACAGGGGTATCGGTGTAAATTTCCCGGCTTTCCAGGTAGCTTAATGTGCCGGAAGCAGTAACAAAGGAGGAGAACTCCCGGTAATCCGGGCGGAGATAATCGGCCTGGCGGATTTCCCTCAAGGGCGTTCCGTACAGCCAGGTTACGGCACAAACCAGCGCCGCAGCGGTTAGTGAAATGATTCTGCCTTTCAAGCAATCACCCATTTTCATAAGAAAATCTATCGCAGAGAGCACACTCTCCCTCGACGCTTTTCTTATTGTTGCAGAATCTCACAAAATTATGTTGCCCATACTGGTTTTTTCTTTTTGGAATAACCGCTCACTTTCCGAACAAACTAAATCTGTCTATTCACAACATTTTCAAGGACGCCTTTGCTGCCCCAAATCCCCAGCACCGCACCCCAAAACACGCCAACGTCCAAAATATTTACAAAAAATGTTTCACGTGAAACATTCGTTCTTTCCATAACAAAGAAAATCCCTTATCCAATCCGTCCCGCAGGGACACCTCCACTCTTCACTCTTCACTCTTACTTTTTACTTTTAAGAAAGGATGTATTTTTATGAACCTGATACCCTGCGCAAACCAGTGCCATCATCAAAAGGAGGGCTACTGCACCCTGGAAGAAGCCGCCCCTATCACCTGCCCGGTAGCGGGGGTTTGCGGATTTTTTCTGCCGGCAGAGCAGGGTGGGCTTCAAAACGGGCTGGGAACTACCCCCGGAACAGTTGGACTACAGCCCGGATATTTTCCGCCCCCATCAGCTCGATCGTAATCTCAGAATCCTGCTGAAGCTTGTGTTGATCCTGACGGGAAAGGATGCACCCCTGAAAGCCCAGCCGCTGGGCCTCCAGCACTCGGGCCCTGGCCTGGCTTACCCCACGGATTTCACCAGATAGCCCCAGTTCTCCAAAGGCAAAAATTTCCGGACCAATTACCTTATTGGTATAGGCGGATATAATGGAGAGAGCCACCGGCAGATCCGCCGCAGGCTCGTCCAGATCCAGGCCGCCTACTACGTTTAAGTAGACGTCCAGATTGCCGAAAAAGTGCCCGGCACGTTTTTCCAGAACCGCCAGCAGCAGGCTTGTCCGATTATAGTCAAAACCGGTTGCCATGCGGCGGGGAGTGCCAAAGCTGGTTTTGCACACCAGCGCTTGAATTTCCGCCAGCAATGGCCGGGTACCTTCCAGCATACATGCCACGCAGCTGCCCGAAATCCCGGAGGGGTGGCTGGAAAGCAGCATAACCGAGGGGTTTTCCACCTCCTGCAGGCCGGTATCCAGCATCTCAAAAACACCAATCTCATTGGTGGAGCCATACCGGTTTTTCACCGCCCGCAAAATCCGGTAGGAGAGATTTTTTTCCCCCTCAAAATAAAGCACGGCATCCACCATATGCTCTAAAATTTTGGGGCCGGCAATGGCGCCGTCCTTGTTTACATGGCCGATCAAAAAGATAGGAATATCCAAAGACTTCGCCACTTTGGCAAAGGTTTGGGTACACTCCCGCACCTGGGTAACACTGCCGGGAGAGGAGGAAATCCCACTTAAGCTCATGGTCTGTATGGAGTCAATTATTACAATCTCCGGCCGGAAGGACTGGATCAGGCTTAAAATCGCTTCCATATCATTGTTGGAAAGCACATAGAGCCCTTCGGCAGAAACTTTCAGCCGGTTGGCACGCAGCTTTAGCTGCCGCTCGCTTTCCTCCCCTGATACATACAAAATTTTATACCGCTTCCCTAAGCTCTGGCAGATCTGCAGCATCAAGGTAGACTTGCCGATGCCGGGGTCTCCCCCCACCAGCACCAGGGAACCCTGTACAATACCGCCGCCCAGCACTCGGTCCAGCTCCTTTACGCCAGTTAGGTACCGCTGCTCCTCTGAGGCGTCTATCCCTGCAAGCTGCCGGGGGGTCAGCGTGCTTCCTCGCCCTTTTTCCACCGTTACTGAGCCATAAACGGCACCGCTTTGCACTACCTGCTCCTCCATGCTGTTCCACTTGCCGCATTCAGGGCACTTGCCGTACCATTTAATTGACTCATACCCGCATTGGCTGCATACATAAGAGGTTTTTGTTTTACTTGCCATTCTGTTATTCCTTCCTGGGACGTCCCGCTTTGTTTCATGCTTTCAGTGTACCATAACCCGCCCTCTTTGACAACAGTAAAAGCCTCCCTGGGGGGCAGAAGAAAATACCGCCTGCAGGACGTCGCGCAGGCTTTACAGCTTACAGGGTATAGGGATAATCGGCCGAGAAGGTTTTTTGGTATTCCAGGGTGTTTTCTCCGCAGAACTCCAGCAGGGCTTTTAGAATGGTAAACGCCACCTGGTCCTGATACACCGGCTGGGTCAGCTTTACTGCCTCCTCGGGGTTAGAGAGGAACCCGCATTCCACCAGCACTGCCGGCACCTGGGCATTGTACAAAAGGTACAGCTCACTGCCGGCCTTTTTGTGCTCCCGGTTATTATCGGGCTGTAAAAGCTCCTTAAAGCTTTTTTGCAGGGTGTCTGCCAGCAGCTCGCTTTCCGGCAGGTTGGGGCTGTAAAAAATCTGAGCGCCGTGGTACTTGCTTTCCTGAAACTTATTCTGATGAATGCTCACAAACAAAGCATGGGGGTGCTCCTCTATCAGCTTCAGACGGTTGTGCATATCGGAGGTTTTCTGCGCCTTGGTGCCGCTTACCCCAGGGTCGTGGATCGAAACATCCTCACTGCGGGTCATATACACCTCAAAGCCGGAAATTTCCAACAAGGTTTTCAGCTTTAGGGCTATGGCCAAATTGATATCCTTTTCCACAATATTCTGCTTGCCAACGGCGCCGCCATCCATCCCGCCGTGGCCGGGGTCCATCACGATCTGCTGCTTTTGGGGCTGCTGCCAGGAGCTCACCTGGATTTCCAGATTTTTTTGGCAGACCGAAAAGGACATCCACACGCCAAGCCCAACAGCAAAAAGCGCCAGTACTGCCAACAGGGAAAACTTTTTTCTTCTTCTCATCATTGCATCGCCTGTTGTCAGAATATGTGCCGCCGCACCGGTTTATGACGTCCTTGCCGGGGAAAATCGCCTCATTTTTCAGGCGGACGCTCTGCTTTTGGGGCGGCATTCCCTGCCCTTGGACATAAAGCAGGCTGGGAACAAACCTTTTGCTCCCAGCCTGCTTTCGCTTTGTTATCTTTTCAGGTTTTTCCCAGGGCTGCCCGGTTTTTTCTTGTTCTTGTACACCAGCTTTTCCATCAGGGAAATTCGGTTGTACCCCAGCAGATACCCCGCTGCAGAGGCTGCGGGAATTAACAGCTGATACAGATTGACAGCCAGCACCTGCCACCAGCTGGATTCATAGGTATAGATATCCGGGCTTAACAGGCAGTTAATCAGTACCAGCAGATGGGGGTTCAGCAGCTTATAGACAAAAATGATGTCCGGTACCACCTGAGCTTTGCAAAGAATCGGGATAATCCCTGTAAGCACCGGCAGTACACAGGCCATCAGCCCTACCTTCAGGCCCCAAAGCAGATCCGGCTCCATCCTGCCAAACTGGACAAAATTCCGCTCCCGGTCCCCCTGGGTCCACATTACACCGTAAATAGTACCCAGCCAAATCAGCAAACAAATTGTCTGAATCAGCACCTGCCCCCAAACAAATCCCAGCATTCCTCCTAAAGAGAAGGTGATTACCGCAGAAAGCAGCGCCATAAATATAATTCCCCGCAGCACCTCCCAGGAGGTACGCAGCAAGCTTCTTTTTCTCATCTCAATGATCCATCCCTTTTCTGTGATCTTAGTTAAAGTATTTTCATTATAGCTAAAATTCCTCCAAAGCACAAGAGTACATTCCCCAAAATCCCCAAACAACCAAGTAAATTCACTTTTTTATTATACTTTATTCACAATTCGGTCCATTTTTGCAGACGTCCTGCAGCTTTTCTGTCCAAAGCAGTGCCCAAGGCTTCTCTGCCCAACCGGGAAAAAATTTCCCCCAATGTGCTTGCTTTCCATAGGCGCAAAGCATAACGACGTCCAAAAAATTTTTATAACCCCCTTGACAAATTGGTTTACTGGCAGTAGACTATCATTGTGGTCTACAATAAGTAAACCAAAAGGAGGAATCCGTTTATGCCCGAATACAAGCTTGGACAAATCGAAACAAAATTTGCGGAATTGATCTGGCGGCAGGAGCCTGTTCCCTCCGGAGAGCTGGTAAAGCTGTGCGAAAAGGAGCTGCAGTGGAAAAAGTCCACTACCTACACTATGCTGCGGCGGCTGTGTGACAGAGGGATTTTTCAGAATCGGGAAGGCATTGTCACCTCTCTGATCT
>CATJLA010000177.1 GCA_949741215.1 uncultured Oscillospiraceae bacterium | reverse complement strand
CGACCTGTTTATTTTGGGGGAAGGGGAAGAGGTAAACCTGGAGCTGATGGACCTGTATGTGCAGAAAAAGGAGCAGGGCTGGAGCAAGCAGGAGTTTTTGGAAAAGGCCTGTCACATCAAGGGCATTTACGTCCCCATGTTTTATGACGTAGCGTATAACCAGGACGGGACAGTAAGCGCTATAGTCCCTGCCCACGGGGCGCCCCAGCGGGTGGAGAAGAGGATTATTCAGGATTTGGACCGGGTGTTTTACCCCGAGAATTTTGTGGTGCCCTTTACCGAAACAGTTCACGACCGGGCGATTATTGAGGTGATGCGGGGGTGCATTCGGGGATGCAGGTTTTGTCAGGCAGGGTTTATTTACCGGCCATTGCGGGAAAAGCAGGTGGACACCCTCTGCCGCAATGGGCAGGATTTGTGTCATTCCACCGGGTATGAGGAGGTTTCCCTTTCCTCCTTGAGCACCAGCGATTACTCAAAGATAGAAGATTTGCTGCCCCAGATGGTGAAGTGGAGCGAGGAGGAGAAGATAAGCCTTTCTCTGCCGTCGCTGCGGGTGGATAATTTTTCTCAGGAGCTGCTGGATACCATCTCCAAAATACGCAAAACCGGGCTGACCTTTGCCCCCGAGGCTGGGACGCAAAGGATGCGGGACGTCATAAATAAAAACGTGAGCGAGGAGGAGATTTTTGATACCTGCCGCACCGCTTTTGAGGGGGGCTACAGCGCGGTAAAGCTTTACTTTATGATGGGCCTGCCTACCGAAACTAACGAGGATTTGGAGGGGATTATCAACCTGGCCCAGCGGATTGTGGATTTGTACTACTCCCTGCCCACCAAGCCCAAGGGAAAGGGCGTAAATGTGACTATCAGCCTGGCGTGCTTTGTGCCCAAGCCCTTTACCCCCTTTGAGTTTGAACCCCAGGATACCCACGAGATGCTGAAGGAAAAGCAGAAGTTTATGGTATCCTGCCTGAAAACCAAGAAAATTACCTTTAACTGGCACGACGCCGACACCAGTTTTTTGGAAGGGGTGCTGGCCAGAGGGGACAGAAGGCTTTGCGGCGTCCTTTACAGGGCGTGGCGGAAGGGATGTAACCTGGACAGCTGGTCGGAGCATTTTTATATTGACCGCTGGAAAGAGGCCATGGCGGAATGCGGGCTGGACCCTGCTTTTTATGCCAATCGCCGCCGCTCCTATGACGAAGTGATGCCTTGGTCCCATCTGGATTATAAGGTTTCCCACGAGTTTTTGGTGCGGGAGAACAAAAAGGCTCATGAGGCAGTTACCACCCCCCATTGCAGAAAGCAGTGCGCCGGGTGCGGGGCCAATCAGCTGCTGGCGGGAGGACGTTGCTTTGAGTAAAATTGCTAACATCAATGAAATGCCGAATATTCGGGTGTTTTTTCAAAAGACGGGGCGGGCGAAGTATATCTCCCACCTGGATTTGAACCGCTGTATGCAGCGGGCGCTAAAGCGTGCTGAAATTCCGGTTTGGTATACCGAGGGGTTTCATCCGCATATGTATTTAACCTTTGCGCTGCCGCTGGCCTTGGGGTATGAGAGCCTGTGCGAGACAATGGATTTGCGGCTGGACGAGGAAACGGCATTAGGTGAGGTAGTAAGCCGCTTAAACCAAGCGCTGCCTGAGGGGCTTACGGCAGTGCGGGCGGAATTACAGCAGCATAAGCCGGATAAAATTGCCTGGGCGGATTATCAGGTGGAGATTGTACTGCCGGGAGTTGAAGGCGGGCAGGCTGTGGAGGCTTTGGAGAAGTTTTCACAAAAGGAACAGGTTCTGGTGGAGAAAAAGAGCAAAAAAGGGCTTAAGCAGGTGGATTTGAAGCCTTATGTCACCCTTTCGGAGATAAGGTGGGCGGACGGGGCGCTTAGGCTGGCTGTGCGTAGCGCGGCGGGTACTACGCTGAATTTGAATCCGACGCTGTATACGGACGCCTTTTTGCAGGAGCAGGGCTGGCGGGCCGCCCGGTGCGCCGTTTTGCGGACGGCAGTGCTGGAGGAGGATTTTTCGGCTTTTCGGTAGAGCTTTGGAGACGTTACCTGCAGGATAAAGTTAAAGGAGGGCGGAGTGGAAGAAGGCTCTGCCCTTCTTTGCAAGGTGGTATTCAGCAGACGCAGAGACATATGAGAGCAGTCACGTCCTGAAAAAGGCGAAAACGAATACTGAAAATTTCTTGCAATTCCCCTAAAAATAGAGTAAAATAAAAGTGTAAGATGGGCAATTTGTGCAGAATCAGTAGTTTGGTCTAATAGATCATGTGATTTTAAGGCAACAACTTTTTTCAATAGAGGGGGAATTGGGATGTTACTTTCGTTTTACGGCGCGGCGGGGGAGGTTACCGGCAGCTGCTTCTACCTGGAAGCCTGCGGCAAGCATTTGATGATTGACTGCGGGATGCGCCAGGGCCCGGAAGCCTATGTAGAGCAGGAGCTGCCTTATGTGCCGGCGGAGGTGGATTTTCTGTTGGTTACCCATGCCCATATCGACCATTCCGGTAAGATACCCATGCTGGCAAGATACGGCTTTCAGGGAGAGATCCACTCTACACGGGCCACAGCCAACTTGTGCCGCATTTTGCTGCTGGACAGCGCCCATATCCAGGAGTTTGAGGCGGAGTGGCGCAACCGAAAGGGCCAGCGTGCCGGCGAGGAGCCTATCGAGCCGCTGTATGGCATTGAGGATGTAGAGGCGGCTATGAAGCTGTTTCACCGGCAGCCTTATGGCGAGAAGATTGAACTGGCGCCTGGGTTGGTGATCCGGTTTACCGATGTGGGGCATATGCTGGGCTCCTCTACCATTGAGCTGTGGGTAACCGAGGAGGGGGTTACCCAAAAGCTGGTGTTCTCCGGGGATATCGGCAATATCAACCGGCCGCTGTTAAAGGACCCCGCCTACATTGAGGGTGCCGACTATGTTGTGATGGAATCCACCTACGGCAACCGGAACCACCATGCCCCGCCGGATTTTTCCAGGGCGCTGGCAAGGGTGATCCAGCAAACCTTTGACAAAGGCGGTAATGTAGTGATCCCCGCCTTTGCGGTGGGGCGTACCCAGGAGCTTTTATACGGCCTGCGGGAAATTCAGGAGGCTGGGCTGGTTACCGGCCACGGTACTTTCCCGGTATATGTAGACAGCCCCTTAGCGGCAGAGGCTACCGCAATTTTTCAAAAGCATGAGGAAGACTGCTACGACCAGGAGGCCAAGGCGCTGCTGGCTAAAGGGATAAATCCCCTCAGTTTCCCCGGCTTGGTGACGTCGGTGACCAGCGATCAGTCCAAAGCCATTAACGAGGATAAACGATGCAAGGTAATCCTTTCCGCCAGCGGGATGTGCGATGCAGGGCGGATTCGTCACCACCTGAAGCATAACCTTTGGCGGGAGGAATCCACCATTTTGTTTGTGGGCTACCAGGCGGAAGGCACTTTGGGCCGGGCGCTGCTGGAAGGTACAGACAGTTGCAAGCTGTTTGGCGAGGAAATTCAGGTAAAGGCGAATATCCGGCGGCTGGAGGGCATCAGCGGCCATGCCGACCAACAGGGCCTGCTGCACTGGGTGGATAAGCTGGACTGCCATCCCCGGCGCATCTTCGTCGTACATGGAGAGCCGGAGGCCAGCGAGGAGCTTGCCCGGATTTTAGGGGAGGAAAAGGGACACAGTGTGTCAGTTCCGGCTTATGGCAGCTGCTATGACCTCCACGCCAACAGCTGCGTGCGGGAGGGCATCCAGCGTACCGCAGTGAAGAAGGACAGCAAAAAGGGCTCTCGGGTATACCAGCGGCTGATGGCTGTGGGCCAGCGGTTAATAGCGGTAATCCAGAAGAATAAGCAGTGTGCTAACAAGGACTTAGCCCGCTTTGCGGACCAGGTACAGGCCCTTTGTGATAAGTGGGACAGGTAGCGGAAATGTCTTCGGAACACTTCAGGAAGGAAGAGAAAATCGCGTAGGCACACACCCCGCGGGAGCAATTTTGATATTGCAGCGCATTTTTTAGTTGGGGGACGTCGTGATGGGTTGGCGCTTGTGTGCATTGCGGAACACCCGGGCCGTTGTCGGTTTTCAGAAGAAAAGGGTTGCTTTTTAGGGCGGTGTGTGGTATCCTAATTTAGCATTTGACTGCCGCCGGGCTTTTCCGGTGGGGATTGATGCCTACGGCCTTTTAACAGGCTGTGACATGAAAGCAGGCATTCCTCTGCCGGTAAACGGGTATGAATGCCGGAAATAAGTAAGGAGGATTCCAGTAATGGACGCATTGAAGCTGATTGCCCAGGATTCTATGAAAACCGATATTCCTGTTGTGAACATTGGCGATACTGTGAAGGTTCATGCCAAGATCAAAGAGGGCGAGAGAGAGAGAATTCAGATTTTTGAGGGTACCGTTATTGCCAAGAAGCATGGCGGGATTAACGAGACCTTTACTGTTCGCCGTTTGAGCCATGGTTGCGGTGTGGAGAGGGTTTTCCCCATCCATTCTCCCAATGTTGCCAAGGTTGAGCTGGTGCGTAAGGGCAAGGTTCGCAGAAGCAAGCTGTACTACCTGCGCAGCCGCGTAGGCAAGGCCGCCAAGCTGAAGGAAGTGCTCAAGTAAGATTTCCGGGCCTGATAGAAAAAGGGACAAGTTGCTTGTCCCTTTTTTGTTTTATGGCCTGATTTTGGGGTATAAGAAAATCAGCTTCAGAAGGGCAATTATGCGGGGAATTTCTCTGCGCATGATGGCAAAAACACGGTAGATCAATATTTTGAGCAAGAAACGCCAACACCATTATCAAAAGCAAGCGGAGCCAACACAGGCTGAAAGGGTCGGGCTCCAATCCATAAAAAATGCGAAGAAAGAGAGACAATTTGATATGACAGACTACATCATTTCCTGCCCCTGCCTCTTCGGGCTGGAAAGTGTTTTGGCCAGCGAGGTAAAAGCTTTAGGCGGCAGTGACGTCGCGGTAACCGATGGCCGGGTGACCTTTCGGGGAGACGCCGGGCTGGTGATGCGGGCAAACCTTTGGCTGCGCACGGCCGAGCGGGTGCAGCTTTTGCTGGGGCAGTTTCGAGCCCAAAGCTTTGAGGAGCTGTTTGAAGGCGTATACCGCCTGCCCATAGAGCAGTATATTGGTAGGGAGGACGCCTTCCCGGTAAAGGGTTGGTCGTTAAACTCCCAGCTGCACAGCATACCGGACTGCCAGGCCATTGTGAAAAAAGCGGCGGTAAAGCGTCTTTCGGAAAAATATGGCCTGCAGTGGTTTCCGGAAACCGGGCCGGTTCATCAGCTGCAGTTTTCCATCCTTAAGGACGAAGTGCTCTTGCTGATGGATACCAGCGGGGTAGGGCTCCACAAGCGGGGATACCGCCCGAATGCTAACGAGGCGCCTATCAAGGAGACCCTGGCGGCCGGTATTTTGCAGCTGGCCCGAGTGGGGCAGGGTACCCAGCTTTACGACCCCTTTTGCGGCTCCGGCACCTTTTTGATTGAAGGGGCGCTGCTGGCCATGAATATAGCTCCGGGCCTCCGGCGGCAGTTCGTCTGTGAAAAATGGGGGCTGTTCCCGGAAAGCCTTGCCAAGGAGTGCCGGATGGAGGCAGTTGCCAAGGTGAACAAGGGAGCACAGTTCCGGGCTTTTGGCTCGGACATTGACCCGGAGGCGGTACGTCTGACCATGGAAAACGCCGTAAAAGCCGGGGTACCTAACCGGATCCGGGTGGAGGAGAAGGATGTGGCACAGTTCCATACCGACGAGCTGCGGGCAACTATCGTTTGCAACCCGCCCTATGGGGAGCGGCTGTTGGAAATCAAGGAGGCGGAGCAGCTTTACCGCACTATGGGTCAGGTGTTTGAGCAGCGGAAGTTCCTAAACTACTATGTTATCAGCCCCCACGAGGAGTTTGAAAGGCTGTTCGGCCTGCCTGCGGACAAGCGCCGCAAGCTGTATAACGGTATGATCCGCTGCCAGCTGTTTATGTATTTTAAGGGGCGGGCAGGGCAGGGCGCAAAGCCTCAAAAGGCAAATTAAGACCGCTCCATCCGTCGTCCACATAGACCTCCACCACCAAAAAATTATGCTCTCTGGCGTATTGGGTCAGCATGGCCTTTTGCGTCCTGATACTCTCGCTG
>CATJLA010000176.1 GCA_949741215.1 uncultured Oscillospiraceae bacterium | reverse complement strand
GGGCGTTTGTATATACAAACGCTCAAAACGGACTTCCAGCGTTGCCGCCGGAAATCCGTTTTTGCTTGCTGGGGTAGCACCCCAGACCCTTTGAACAGTCCCTTGCCGGGGCTGGTTGCGCGTTCGGAAAACGAACACTGATTTAGCAGACATTATCCAAAATCGAAAAGCAACGCTTCCTTAACAGACTGAATATCGGTTTCATACTCTGTACTTGCTTCGATTAAATCATTATAGCTGCCGGATATATTTTCAAAATATGATGCATATGCCGCTACTTTCGTATAGTAATCTCTCAGGCTCTGGTAATGCATATAGTCATCGGGAAGTTCCCGAATCATATTCCTCGCAGCATCCAAAGCTTCGTTTACAGAATCGTAGACTTCAATGGCGGACAGACAATTTCAGCAGTCATAAGACAAAACTCCCAACCGTCATAAGTTCCGTCCCCGTCAACTAATTCATCGGCGGTATAACCGCCATTTTCTTCAATAAAGGAAACCTCAAAACCAATCTGTGCGGATAGCCGTTCCGTCACGATATCGGCTCCACACTCCGGTGCATCCCAAATGCCGAAATGCCAAGCCGCAGAAATAATGCTCATCCCAGATTTACAAAGGGACTCGGCATCCTCGATCAAATCATATGCTTGCTGTGCGGTTTCGGTATAATCAATTGTTTCAGGTTCTTTGTTTTCCTCAATTTTTTCCGTATTGCTTTTACCGCTTTCATGGGACTCTCCTGGAGAAGCATCCTCAATCGTTGCACAGGCGGTAAAACAGAAGGTGAGCGTTATTGTCAATACAAATACAAGCAATCGTTTCATTTGTTGCCCCTCCAGCCATTTCCCTGTTGTCCTCCTAATAATGGCTCAAATATCTTCATCATCTGATGGCCATGAAGAAACAATATGGATATTACCAGAGTCCATGTCCATTGCCATGCCATCGGAAAGCGTATGTAAAAAATCGCCATCTTCATAGTCAAAGAAACTTTTCCACATAAAATCCCCCCAGTCTTCATTGTTACAAGAGTTGATTATAAACATTATTCACTGCTTCAATATAGAGAATAAATGACGGATGTTCTTTATCCCACCAGCGAGATAGATATAGGTTTTTAAGATTGACATATTGACGTCTTACATCAATCCACCGACCTTCTTCCTTAATTTGTTTTGCTTTTTTCGCAACATCATGCGAATACGGGATTTCATTCCAAACATACTGATCTTGTCCATATCCCCAAGCATTTTCGTTATGAATTAGTCTGCATAGATTTCCATTATGATTTCTGGTGATAATTGCAACATCGAAGCTAAATTCAATTGTTGTTTCACTTTTGAAATGCAGTAAAGCCGTCAAGCAGGAAGTTGAGTTTTTCGAGTCTGAAAAGCATCGTAGTCCCGCTGCCTTATCAAGAAAACGGCGCATAGTATCTTTCAAAAAACGCAAATCTTTCCAATACTGATTTGGAGCCTTGATAATCTCAAGATTATAGTCAAGGTCAAATGCACCATTTCCGTTCCTCGTGACCATGTTTCTTGCTCCACTGCCTACCAGAGTAAATTGAGCGATGATTTCTTTTTCTTTAAGCATGGAGCATACCATTTTCAGAGTGTTGGAACAATCTAAGCGATATCGTTTGCACACCGCTTCATCAACAAGTTCATACATATATGACTTCCCTTTCTCGCCCATGCCACCCATACAGCTTTAAATCCGTATCAAAATATTTTATCCTATTTCTTATATGGTGTCAACACACATATCGACAATTTTCTGATATTTTCAACTTCAGCGGACAGTTACAGGCATATTGGAGAACGGTTTCGACACGGAAGTAGTGACTTTTCCATGCTCTGTTGCCCACGCTGGACAGCATGCGGACAAAGAGCAAGGCCCTTGAGAGACCCGGCAACAACGGGAACCTCTCAAGGGCTTTCGTGCTTTATCATCAGCGCAGATACCGGAATGTCGGTTATGTGTAAATCAGCTCGTCTCTGATGATTTTCTCGGTGCGACCGACAATGCTGTTCATGGCCTTAATCCACTCCCACTGCGACTGCCGCTGTTTTTTGCCCTATAGGAACGCCCGGGAGCAAAAGAGCTGTTACGTCCCCCAAAAATAAGGTTATTATTGGATGCCCGGGATTTTGGGAAGCTGAGCAAACGCCCTCTCCAAATCCTCATCAGTGGGGATATAGTCGCTCATGGTTTGTGCCAGATAAGAGGTATAGGCAGTCATGTCAAAATAACCGGTGCCGGTTAAGCCAAAGAGAATGGTCTTCTGCTCGCCGGTTTCCTTGCACTTTTTAGCCTCCTCAATCGCTTTCCAGATGGCATGGGAGGATTCCGGCGCCGGGAGGATCGTCTCGTTTTTAGCAAAGAATACCGCAGCCTCAAACACTTTGGTCTGCTCCACCGAGCATGCCTTCATGTAACCGTCATGATACAGCTTGGAGAGGATGGGAGACATACCGTGATAACGCAGCCCCCCTGCGTGATTTGCCGAAGGGATAAACCCGCAGCCCAGGGTGTACATTCTGGCCAAGGGAGTAACCTTGCCGGTATCGCAGAAGTCGTAAGCATAGCGCCCCCGGGTAAGAGAGGGGCAGGAGGCAGGCTCTACAGCATAAATCTCCGGGTTAGCCTTGCCCAACAGCTTATCCTGCATATAAGGGGCGATCAGGCCGCCCAGGTTGGAGCCGCCGCCGGCACAGCCGATGATAATGTCTGGGTATTCCTCCAGCATATCCATGGCGATTTTAGCCTCCAGCCCAATTACCGACTGATGCAGCAGTACCTGGTTCAGCACCGAGCCCAACACATACCGGTAGTTTGGCGACGTCACCGCCTTTTCCACAGCTTCCGAGATTGCACAGCCCAGGCTGCCGGTAGTCCCCGGGTTTTCCGCCAGAATTTTGCGGCCCGCTTCTGTCGTATTGCTGGGGCTGGGGATAACCTCTGCCCCAAAGGTTTCAATAATCGCCTTACGGAAGGGCTTTTGTTCATAGGAACCCTTTACCATAAACACAGTAAGGGGCAGGTTAAAGTAAGAGCAGGCTTCTGCCAGAGCGGTTCCCCACTGGCCCGCGCCGGTTTCGGTAGTCAGGCCGGCCAAGCCCTGAGCCTTGGCGTAATAGGCCTGGGCAATGGCGGAATTGAGCTTGTGGCTGCCAGAGGTATTGTTGCCCTCAAACTTGTAGTAAATTTTGGCGGGGGTATCCAACGCCTTTTCCAACTGATAGGCCCGGATTAACGGGGAAGGCCGGTAAATGCGGTACATCTCACGGATTTCCTCGGGAATATCCACATAGCGGGTTTCGGCGTCCATCTCCTGATGTGCCAGCTCCTCACAGAAAATGGGGTACAGATCCTGCTCAGCCAAGGGTTTGCCGGTACCGGGGTTCAGCAGCGGGTCAGGCTGTTCCTTCATATCCGCCCGCAGGTTATACCACTGCTTGGGCATTTGATCCTCGGTTAAATACAATCTATACGGTACTTTCTTGCTCATAATAAAAACTCCCTTCAAAATATGTGTTCTTTTCAGGGATTCGTTTGGGCATGCAGCTTGGCCAGAACTGCAGGGCTTTTGGCTCCCCAAAGCAGGCAATAAAAAAAGCCTTTATCCCGAAAATTCCGGGACAAAAGCCAACGCTGCTTCTGCGGTACCACCCTGGATTCCCATTGCCATACCGACAATAGGCCCTCTGCCAGAACACTCCGGAATTTTCCGGAATCCCTGCTCCAGGATAACGGGCGGAATCCCCGTCAGGCACTACTAATACCGGTTTACCGCTTCGTCCTTTTTATGGGACATAACAGCTCCGGCAAGTTCGTCCTGCCCTCCTGAGTCCATTCATTCGGCAAGTACCATACCCCATTCCACCACTTAGGGCTCTCTGCAAAGGCCTTCCCCCGAACTACTCTTCTCAATCATTGGTTTAGGTTTATTATAAACGTTTGCCCTATGCTTGTCAAGCTTTTTTTGAAATGGCCGCCCCAAGTTTTTTTGATTTTCCCTGAAAAGCCATCGGAGAGGGCTTTTTGGCCGTGTGCACAGCAAGGCCAAAGCTTAAAAATACGCAGTTATTGGGAAAAAATGTTTCACGTGAAACAATCGTTCTTTTTTGACAAAGAAAATCCCTGCTTTGGCATGCAGCTTTGTCTATAATAGGTGTCCCGGCGGGGTAAATTTCAAAAGGGATTTTTGGATACAACTTTACCGGAGCAATTGACACCTTACCCCAAATCGCCTATAATAAAAACAGTATGCTGTCCGCTTGGATGAGGGTGGCGAAAGACTTCCCACACTGCGCTGTGAGACGTCCATAAAAATAAAAGAGATAGAAAATATAAGGAAGGGTGGAAACCTATGAGCAGGTTTTATGACGGCGAAATTGCCAAAAGCCCCCGGATTGACCGGTTAATCCAGCATCTTTACGCCAAAATGCCGGAAATTGAAGCCGATCGGGGCGAAATTATAACCAGAAGTTATCAGGAAACGGAGGGGCTGCCGATGATTACCCGCCGTGCCTTGGCCTTTGAGAAAATCTGCAGAGAGCTGCCGATTATTATCCGGCCGGAGGAACTGATTGTAGGCAGCAATACTCAGGCTCCTCGGGGCTGCCAGGTGTTCCCGGAGTACTCCTATGAATGGCTGGAGCAGGAGTTTGACACCGTGGCTACCCGCAGCGCGGATCCATTTTACATCTCGGAGGAAACCAAGGCAAGGCTGCGGGCGGTTTATCCTTACTGGAAGGGCAAAACCACCAGCGAGCTTGCCTCCGCCTACATGGCGCCGGAAACCAGGCTGGCCATGGAACACAATATCTTTACCCCCGGCAACTATTTCTACAATGGCATCGGCCACTTTACTGTAAAGTATGACGAGGTGCTGGCTATCGGTTTTCGCGGTATTGGGGAAAAGGCCCGTGAGGCGTTGGCAGGCTGTCATGTCGCCAACCAGGACTATGCCAAGCGCAGCGCCTTTTTGCAGGCGGTGATTACCTGCTGCAATGCCGCTGAAGAATATGCCCACCGGTATGCGGTTTTAGCCTTGGAGCAGGCCCGGCAGGAGCAGGACCCCCAGCGGAAGCTGGAGCTTTTGAAAATTGCCGAAAACTGCGCCCAGGTGCCTGGTAAGCCCGCCCGCAGCTTTTATGAGGCCTGCCAGTCCTTCTGGTTTGTGCAGATGCTTCTGCAGACAGAATCCAGCGGGCATTCTATCTCCCCCGGGCGGTTTGACCAGTATATGTTCCCTTATTATGACGCCGACATTAAGGCCGGCCGCATTACCCGAGAGCAGGCCCAGGAGCTGATGGACTGCATCTGGGTAAAGCTGAACGACTTAAATAAATGCCGGGACGCCGCCTCCGCCGAGGGCTTTGCGGGCTACAGCCTGTTCCAGAACCTGATTGCAGGCGGCCAGGACGCCGAAGGCAGAGATGTAACCAACGACCTTTCCTTTATGTGCTTGGAGGCGGCGCTTCATGTACTGCTGCCTGCGCCTTCTCTCTCGGTGCGGGTATGGAACGGCACGCCGGAGGAATTTCTCATCAAGGCCGCCCGGGTAACCCGGACAGGCATCGGGCTGCCGGCCTACTATAACGACGAAGTGATTATCCCCTCTATGATGAGCCGGGGAATCTCCTTGGAGGATGCCCGAACCTACAATATTATCGGCTGTGTGGAGCCCCAGAAGGGCGGCAAAACAGACGGCTGGCATGATGCCGCTTTCTTCAACATGTGCCGTCCTTTGGAGCTGGTGTTTACCAACGGTCAGGAGGACGGAGTGCAGGTGGGCCTGCCTACCGGAGAGCTGAATGAGCTTACCACCTTTGAACAGTTTTTTGACGCCTATAAGGCTCAGATGGAGTACTTTATCGGGCTGCTGGTGAACGCGGATAACGCCATTGACCAAGCCCATGCCCAGCGGTGCCCACTACCCTTCCAATCCTGCATGATTGACGACTGCATTGCCAGGGGCAAGGCACTGCAGGAGGGCGGCGCTGTGTACAATTTTACCGGCCCCCAGGGCTTTGGTATTGCCAATATGACAGATTCTTTGAATGTAGTGCGCACCCTGGTATATGAGCAAAAAAAGCTGACTCTCCAGGAATTAAAGCAGGCGCTGGACGATAATTTTGGCAAGGGCTTAAGCCGGGAATGGAAGCAGCGGCTGACTACCCGGATTGCCCGGAACCTGCAGGATGCGGGACGTCCTGTAGGGGAACAGGAAATTGCGGCTATTTATAAGACAGTGGCGCAGCGGCAGGTTCCTTTGCAGCAGCAGGAGAAGTATGACCAGCTGCTGCAGTGGATTGAGGAACTGCCAAAATACGGCAACGACCTGCCCCAGGTGGATGCCTTTGCCCGGGAGGTTGCCTACACCTACACCAAGCCTGTGAACCGGCATAAGAATCCCCGAGGCGGGCAGTATCAGGCAGGGCTGTACCCGGTTTCCGCCAATGTGCCTTTAGGTGCGCAGACAGGCGCTACACCGGATGGAAGGCTTGCCAATACCCCTATTGCGGACGGAGTGGGCCCTGCGGCCGGGCGCGATGTTCATGGGCCTACCGCTGCGGCCAACTCGGTGGCCAGGCTGGACCATCTGGCGGCCTCCAACGGCACTTTGTTTAACCAGAAGTTCCATCCTACCGCGTTGAGCGGAGAGGAGGGGCTGGCTAAGTTTGCATCCTATATTCGGGGGTATTTTGACCAAAAGGGAATGCATATGCAGTTTAATGTAGTCAGCCGGGAAACACTGCTGGACGCCCAGGCTCATCCGGAGAAGTACAAAAGCTTGGTGGTGCGTGTGGCGGGGTATAGCGCGCTGTTTACAACCTTGTCCAAATCTCTGCAGGATGATATTATCAGCCGCACAACACATGCGGAAGTGTGATTTTAGAACACTTCCGCAGGGAAGAAGGAATAGGGAAGAGGGAAGAGTGGAGGTGCGCACCCTGCGGGAGCGATTTTAATGTTGCTGTGGTATGTTTTGGCTGGTTTGTGTTGAAATAGCTGTTTTACTTAAGTTTGCTTGTTTTTTCTTTGCTTATGGGGCAAGTGCGCGTGGTGGATGAGATAGTTATAGATAAGGCCTGGGAACAAAAGAGCAGTGCCGTCCCCAAAAAGCGTTTGGTGAGGGAGATTGAATAGAAAGATGAATCACGAGTTTTTGAAGATACAGGGCAGAATTTTTGATATCCAAAAGTATTCCATTCACGACGGGCCGGGTATTCGGACAATTGTGTTTTTGAAGGGCTGTCCTCTGCGCTGCCGGTGGTGCTGCAACCCGGAATCCCAAAGGCGGGAGCCGGAGGAGATGACGCTGCGGGGCAAGCGGGAGACTGTTGGCCGGGATGTTACCGCAGAGGAAGTGCTGGAGGAAGTGATGAAGGACCGGCACTATTTTAGACGTTCCGGCGGGGGGATGACCCTCTCCGGTGGGGAGGCTTTGGCTCAGCCGGAGTTTGCGTCGGCACTTTTGCAAGGGGCCAGATATCAGGGGGTGAATACGGCGATGGAATCCACCGGTTTTGCCCCGTTTTCGGTGATAAATGAGCTGATTTTGCCCTTTTTGGACCTGTTTTTGATGGATATTAAGCATATTTCTTCCGAAAAGCATAAGGCGTTTACCGGGGCGCCCAATGAGCTGATTTTGGAGAATGCCCGCAGGATTGCGGAGCTGGGACAGAGGCTGGTGATCCGGGTGCCGGTGGTGCCGGGATTTAACGATACACCGGAGGAAATTGGCGATATTGCCCGGTTTGCGGGCGGTTTGCCGGGAGTGGAACAGATGCATCTATTGCCTTACCACCGGCTGGGCACCGATAAATACGCCGGTTTAGGGCGGGAGTATACTTTGCCGGAGATTTTGCCGCCTTCTCAGGAGCAGATGGAGCTGCTGGCGGAGCAGGCCCGCCGGGCCGGGAGTATTGCGGTGCGGATTGGCGGGTAGTGTGCCGGTGTTTGTTGGAGAGAAAGGAAGGCCTTGTTTCCCTTGGGGGCTGTTATGACAGGGTGCTGGCGATTTTGCTGATTGCGCCTGAAATCTTGACTTGTGGAGTGGTATTATGGACAGATATGCGTTGAATGAGCATGACAGAAGGTTAATAGAGATTGCTCTTGCCGTATTAAAAGAAAATTTTGACGATGGAATATATAATCATACGGTTGGGTGTGCAATTTTATGTAAGAACGGTACTGTTTATAAAGGTGTAAATTGTGACGGGATACATGGTTCCTGCGCGGAATACATTACAATGGGGATTGCTGTTTCAGCGGGGGAAAGAGATTTTGATACAATCGTAGCAGTTCATGATAAGCATTTGAATGATGTGATTCCGCCTTGCGGGAACTGCAGGCAGATGCTGTATGAATATTGCCCTGATATAAAAGTAATTGTGAATGATGAAAACGGAAATTTGGTGAAGGTAAAAGCAAAAGATTTGCTGCCGTTTGCATAGCAGCCGACGATATGTTAAATGATGACCGCTTGCCTGACGCTGAGGTTTTGGGCCCAGATGGAATATGCGCCGCCGCCTTTTATGCAGAAGTAAAACAAGCCCGCCGCACTTTATAAAGTGCGGCGGGCTTG
>CATJLA010000175.1 GCA_949741215.1 uncultured Oscillospiraceae bacterium | reverse complement strand
TTCGCCTAATTTTTGAAAAAGGAAAGCAGGTTTTTTCAAACTTTTTCACTTTCGTAAAAGTGTGCTTTTTCAAGCCTTAAAAATTCATTGTATTTGTTTAATTTGCACAAAAATCTAATGTTGCACCCATGTCCCAAAGTAAAAATGCAGCGGAAGAAATCATCTTACTGATCTCTTCCGCTGCATTTTTTTATTTTGACAAGAGCGCTTAGTCTTCTTTACTCAGTCTCCATTCCCTCCACAGGTCACTGGTTACCCCGTACAAGCCCAGCGCCACTGCGAGAATTCCCAGCACATTGGCTGCTGTTGCCGCCAATTCCGCTCGTCTAAAGACCCAAAAAGCCCCTTCGGAGTTTCCTTTCTGCATACATTGCCACAAATATTCTGTCAAGTCCCCCTGAAAAGCCAGCCACCCCTGGGGCAGCGCTAGGTCAAACGAGCACAGCCGCACCAGCACCACACTGACCGCCAGAACGACCAGCAACAATGCAGGCCTCACCCATTCCCCCGGGACGAAGTCGTCCCATTGTTGCCGGGCCACTTTCAACGCTACCGGCGGCAGGCAAGTCCACAGCCGCAGGCAGCACCAAATCAGCAGTATCCCCGCCAACACCAGCCGCGCCAGACTACAGCTTTGCAGCAGCAACGCCTTGTTTTCCTGCAAATTCTGCAGCTCCATATACTCCAGGCTGATTCCCAGCGTGTTGCCGATCTCGGTCAGCTTGTCAGCGGCGCTGCTGCCCTCACTCAGCCCGATAAAAAACTCACTGAGACGTATCTGCTGCTGCTCAAAATCGCCTAAATACAGGTAAACCTCCTCATAAATGCTCTGAGAAAGCTTCCCGAACAGGCTGTCGTCCCACCAGTAAATACCGCAAACCGTATACTCCTTCTCCTCCACAGTGACAGAAGCGCCCAAAATGTTATCAGTAAGAAAAATTTCCCTCGCCATGCGATCGCTGAGTACAATCTGCCCCTTTTTCCAGGGAAAGGAACCGTATTTCATCAAAACCCCGGTCAAATGCTCCCCTTGCTCAGTGGTATAAATTAGCTGTACCAGCTGATCATGCAAAGCTGTTTGCTGCCTTACACAAGGGGCTGCCAGCAGGCTCTGCTCCTCTTTCAGCCAAGCTTCAGCGGTAAGCGGCGTCGTCTTATTAAAATAAAAAGAATCGGGCATCTTGTCAGCAGCCTCCTGTACCAGCCCCCCTTGCAGGGCCAGCAAAAGCAAGGTTAAGCCTAAAATTACATATTTTTTCATACTACCGCACCAATACTGTCATGCCCTGATACACCGGCAGAGTCGTCGTCTCAATAATGTCATATGTATCTATGTAATCCTTGGACTCAACTGCAACCTGAGTAGTACTCCGGGCTTCTGTTTCCACCTCTACCATATCGGCGTAATAGGCCTTGCCGAACAAGGAATCCTTCTCCTTTACCACCAAAACATATTCCTTGTCCTCCTGACCCTTCTTCACGCAGTTAGCAGGCAAAACCGTTCCATAATAACCGCTGACAGCGCTCACAGTCACCCTGGCGTTGCGGTTTACAGGGGTTCCATTTATATCCAATACAATAGACTGGTACTCCCAGCGCTGCCCGTCCTCCGAAAGCTGACGGCTGTGCTTCTCCGCTATTTTGGTGACGGTTTTCAGCTCCGAAACCTTCTTGCTCTCGTTCCACTCCTTGTAGGGGAACTCCACGCTGACCGAGCTAAGTTTAGCGTAAATTTCCCCATCCTGAATGCTCATCTCATAGGTGATCAGCACATCGCTTTGGGAATCGTGGGCGGTAATACACTCCGTGCCTCTGGTTACACTTTGGCCTTCCTCAATCAAAATACTATCTATAATGCCGTCCGCAGGGGCAGTAATTATGCCGTCAGACGGATACCGCCGCTCCAGGTCCTCAATCTCTAACGCAATTACCGTGCGTTGAGAGGCCAGCTCCTGCCGGGTTTTTTCCCGCTTTTGGTCCGCCTGCTCCAGCTGTACATCCAGTTCGTCAATATTGTTTTCCACCCGCAGCAGCTCTAACTCCAGGTTTTTCTTCTGGTTTTCCCGGTACACAGCGCCGTAGTTTTCCGGAGAATACAGGCTGTTAATATGGCTGATCTGATACTTAATCAGCTGCCGCTGGGCTGTCAGCTCTTCCTTCCGCTGCTCGCTATCCATCCGTTCCTGTTCCGCCTGGACGTCCAGCTCTTCCAGCTGGTTGCTTATCTTCAAAAGGCTGTCTGCATAGTTCTGGCGCTGCACACGGTAAGGCGCTACGTCTATGGTAAACAGGGCGTCTCCAGCGGTAATCCGCTTTCCATTTTCCACCAAAATCGTCTCAATCTGCCAGCTGTCCTGGGCAATTACCCTGGAAACATCGCTATAGGTAAACTCACCGTCAATCGTCATACTTTGAGAGAGTGTGGCCCGCATAGGCTTTACGGTGGTTACCACCGGCAGGCTGGCGCTGTATATGGATTTGGAAATAAAGGTAAACAGCAGCAGTACTACTAAAAACAGCACCAATAAGCCGATTAAAAACTTTTTCTTAGTCATTTCAGCAACTCCTTTTTTGACATGACAGAGAGGCGGTTATTTCAGCACAGAATAACTGATACCTTCCACCAGCTGCTCCTCAAAAAACACCAGCAAAAACACCACCGGAATCATGGAAAGTACCCCGCAGGCAAAACCCAGCGCAATGCTCTCCCCGTTAATGGCCAACAGGAACACCGATAATGGCTGCTTAAACTTATCCTGAATAAAAACAATCGGCTGCTCCACCATGTTCCAGGCATCCACAAAGGAAAGCACTGTCAAGGTAGCAATGCCTGCCGTGCAGCTGGGTACCAAAATCCTCCACAGGGCAATAAAGCTGTTGGCGCCGTCCAGATGAGCGGATTCCAGCAAAGAATCCGGCACTGCCGCCATAATCTGGCGCATCAGGAACACGCCAAAAGCGGAGAAGACGCCCGGCAAGATCAGGGAATAAGAGGTATTCAGCAGCCCCAGGGCCCGCACAACCATATAGCTTGGCACTAACGTCACCTGATAAGGCAGCAGCATCAGCACAATGATACAGTAAAAGATAACGTCCCGCCCGGGGAACTGAAACTTGGAGAAGGCATAGCCGCCCAAAATAGAGAAAAACAGCTGCCCTATAGTAATTGTCACACAGATGCCCAGGGAAATCCAAAACCGCATCAAATAGTTAGGCTGTATGACGAACAGATCCGCGTAGCCTGCAAGCTCTATCTTATCCGGCAGCAGGTGTAAGGGCGTGTAGTTGCCCTCCAGGGCAATCTCCCCGAAGTTCTGGGCAACCTCCTCCTCCCCCATAAAGGAACCGGATAGGGTAAACAAAATGGGGAACAGCACCGTAACCGCAATTGCAGTAAGGGCAAGCGCCAGCATAAAATTTTTGCAGCTTTCTCTGGTTTTTCGGTTCACAGCTGGTTATCCCCCTTTCTTCTCCGGTGCAGAAACAGCGCCAGCACCACCAAGGCAATCATCAAAAAGACATAGATGGAGGAAACCGAAAGCCGCTGGTAGTTTAAGTTTTGGAAGTTGTTATTCATAAAGTGCTGCAGCATATAAATGCTGGAATGAGGGTAGGCCCCACCCAGGGCGTAGGCCTCCCGGAACACCTTAAAGGAGTTTACAATGCTGATCACAAATACAAAGAAAAAGGTAGGCCCCAGCAGCGGCAGAGTAATGCTCCAAAAGATACGTAGCGGCCCCGCGCCGTCTACCCGGGCGGCCTCGTAGTATTCCTGGGGAATTTGGGCTAATCCTGTAAGAAAAAGGATCATATTATAGCCGAAGTTCTTCCAGATATACAAAAGCACCAGCACATAAAAGGCATTGTCCGAATGCAAAAAATCCACTGCCTCGTCCTTAAAAAACAAGCTGTTGAGAATGCCGGACTGCTCAAACACAATCTGGAACACCATCACCGTGGACGCCACCGGGATCACATAAGGCATCAAAAAGATAGTGCGGAAAAAGCTGCTGCCCTTGATCTTCTGATTCAAGGCTAGGGCAATCACTAGCGAGATCAGGATAATGGAGGGCACCCCCATCAGCATAAACCGGAAGGTATTGCCCGCCGCTAGCCGAAAGGATTCGCTTTGAGCGACTAAGATATAGTTTTCAAAGCCCACAAACTCCTGGGTCAGCCCGCTTTGGAAAGAGCGGACAATACTGATGCCGAAGGGCACCGCAAAAAACACCAAAAAGCCTGCTAAAGGCAGGGCGGCATAGCTAATCCCTTCCAAACTTTTCCGTTGCGTCAGTTTCATGGTTCATCTGTCCCTTTTCTTTTTTTGGGGGGACGTAAGCGCAGCCCCATCTTTCGGCGGTTTTACCGGAAACCTCCGGGAACAAAAGGCTGCTGTCATGTCCCCTGACAATACGGCTACATTTATTGAACCGGCGATTTTTCTATGGATGCCTGGGAAATGATGAACTCCATATTTTCTCCCGGATCAAAATATTTTCTTTCCAACGATAAATTGGTAGGGGTTAAAAACATCCTTGGAGCGACCTCTCCCACAGTATAGTCAGAGCAATACACCATATAGGCCATATTCTTCATAATATAGAGGATATTATCCATATGCACACTCCGCAGAGCTTGAAGAACCCGCAAATCATTGAGCCTGTCCCTGTCTCCCATGCGGAAGGGAGTGCAAAACTCCTGCTTTGCGCCCTTCTCCCGTATTTCCAGAATGGATAAGGGGGTACCGGTTTCGTCAACCCAGAATGTGTAGCTGGTAATATCCAGCATCACCCATTTATTCAGGCTGCTGTCCCACACCTCATTTACCACGTGGCAGTCACTGTCATAGTCCGAGTTGGGCATAATCCAAACCTTGCGGGCGTAAATGTTCAGGGCCAGGCACATTTCGTTTAAAATCTGGGCCTTGGCTCTGCAGTTAATCCCATGGGATGCGTTATCCAAGCTGTATTCCAGCAAATCCAAGGCTTTCATTTCAATGTTATTGCGGAAATTGCTCTGATGCGTTAAACGCGGGCCAAATTCATACATCAACCGCCTGGCCCTTTCAAACTCGCTGCCGTCGCTGCCGGCAATCTTTTCGATATCGTACTTGCTTTTCAGCTCGGCATAGGCGTCATTATTAAAATCATAAGTAAATTCGTGGTCCACGCCGTCCCTGAATTCCAGGTGGTTCTCTAAGATGCCCGCCTCCATAGTATAAATCTGGTCGGCACTTTGCAGATAGCTAACGATATCTATCTGAAAACTGTTATCGCTGCTCTCACTGCTCTGTGAGGAACTGCTGCTTTGCGAAGAGCTGCTGGCGCTTTGGGAGGAACTATCGCTAATGCTTTGAGAAGAACTGTCGCCAGTACTTTGCAAAAGGCTGTTATAATTAGAGGATGCAAGGTATATATTAGCACCTATGCTTATAAGCAGAGCAACAATTAAAACGCTTATTCCAACATAAAAAAAGCCCTTTTTTCTTGTTATAATTTGCTTTTCCCATAATTGTTAACCTCCTAAACTATTTTTACCTACTCAGCATCATGCCCATGTAATTAGGGGAAGGGACATAACTGCCGCTTTCCATTTTGGAAGGCTTCACTTAGGTCCTCCAGGAATAAAAAAGGATAGTTACGTCCCAAAAGCCATAAAACTACTCATCCAGATAAATCATCAGCCGGGATTTCATCTCATCAAAACAGGACTCATAGGATTTTTCCCCCTTAAAATAGGGTTCCATGTACTCCATAGCGGTAGCAATCGCAAATCTGTCCACCAAAATGCTGCCGTCCGCCTCAATAATCTGGTCCCGCACCTCCAGCCATTCCAAAGGGCCCACTTTCTCATAGTCGGGATACTCATTGCTGTTAAACACCCCATACGTCCCATACAACTGCATCTGCTGGCTCCAGTAGCTGGCATGGATACTCACCGCCGTCTGCTTTACCGGGATGGCGGAAATATCACGCGTTCCTGTCTTGTCCTGAATATTACTCGAAAGCATAAGGCTAATAAACTTATAGGCGTAATCGGGGCTTTTGGTGTTGGCCCGCACCGCCGCCATACCCTCCGTCACATAGGTGGCGGACATTTTACCCTGCATACTATTCAGATAAGTAACGGTATAACCGCCGTTGCCTTTTAAGATGGTTCCCAAAAAGTAAAAGCCAGAAATGCCACTCATATTGTCGAAATAAATCCGCTGGCTCAACAGCGCGTCAGTGGCGCTGACAGACTCACTCAGCCCCGGTTGCTTCTGATCGTACTGGTAATATAGCTTCATACCGTCAAAAAAGTCCCGCAAAACGGCCTCGTCAGTGCATACCTTACGGTTCTCATAATCAATCAGCGGCAAATCTGCAATGATGAAAAAGCTGCCCTCATAGTTCCTGTTCGGCATCATCTGCCGGAACTTCGGATTCTCCTGCATAACGGCAGCCACTCCCGAAATCTGCCGGATAAAGTCCGCCGTATTGCTGCTGGCCACTGGGAGCATTCCCGCCTCCTCCAGCCGCTGCGTGCTGGACAAATAAATCGGAAGTTGCACCACCGCCGGCACAATAAACTGCTTTCCCTCATATTTTCCGGCATCGAACACGCCTTTCAGGTAGTTTTCCTCCCTAAATTCCTCGTCCGCCTCCATATAAGGGGTCAAATCCAAAAACAAATTGTTCCGGATCGCCTTTTTCAAATTCAAATCCAAAAATCCCGGGAAGATAATATCCGGCCCGGAGCCCGCCAGCAGCTCGGTGGTCACCCGGTCCTTATACCCGTCAAAGTCGTCCCCAAGGTCCTCAATCACCACGTTCAGCTGCTTCCAAAATGTCTGCCGGAACAGCCCGATGGTATAAGCCATATAATCCGGGCAATACGGCGGACGATAGATAATAAAGTCCTCCAGCTGCTCCTGTTCCTCCGGCCCAACGCTTGTCTGGCTCGAGGCAGAAGAGCTTTCACCGCTTTGCTCCCCGCCCTTCTGACATCCGGAAACCACCATTGCCGCCGCCAGCACAAAAGCCAGCAGGGCTGTCCACTTCTTTTTCATCCTTTTCTCCTCCCTTATCTTGGGACGTAACTGCATCCCTGTTGTGCAAAAGCCCATTTTACAACACATCAAAACCTCAAAAGACACTTTCTATACGGCATATCCGCCAGCACCTTCGCGGAGATATAGGCAATATACTCCTCTTGGGTTACCGTTAGAAAGATTAGCTTTTCATAAAATCCTCCTCCAATAAAAATAAAGTATATTATAACAAATCGTATATATATATATATATTACACCCACAGTATTTTTCTGTCAAGTCCTTACCCATAAAAAATAAATGCTTTTTTCCGTGAATATACACAGATATATAAAATTCTGTTGACATAGTGAAAATTTTAGGCTATTATATAATAAAATTAGAAAGATTCTAATGTTGGAAAGGCAGCGCTTAACTGATTGATAGGAGGTCTATGCTATTGTACAGACACAGCTCATCTTTGAGATCAAATTGTAAAAAACAGGAGCAAAATTGATTGATTTGCCATTGAAAATCACGTATTTTTGAGGCTTGATTATGACGAAATATGAGAAAGAAATCTATTTTATTATCAATCATTCTGCGGAGCATTTAACAGCCAGCCAGGTATTCAGCCTGATGAAGGAGCAGTTTCCAGGGATAGTCCTGGCAACTGTATACAACAATATTCACAAACTTTGTCAAGCGGGTATGATCCGAAAATTATCCATAGAGGGATCTCCGGATCGATATGATCGGATTCAGCGGCATGATCACCTAATCTGCAGCGGCTGTGGCAAGCTCTCAGACATGGTTTTTTTGAACCTTACCGAACCCCTGCGCCGGCAGGTTGGTCATTCGTTTTTAAGCTACTCCCTGCAAGTATTTTACCTCTGTTCGGAATGCGCAAAATCTGCATCTCCCCCAAAAAGCCCATAAAAGCAAGGAGATTTCCCCCATGTGTTCTGGGACAAAACAGCCCACTTACGTCCTAAAAAGCGAAAAGTATAGCTTAGGATGTATTATAAACTAAGGAGGATCATCATGGACAAGAACACTATGTACAAGCTTACCTATGGATTATTCGTTCTTACCGCGGCCTTTGCCGATCAGGAGAGCGGCTGTATCATCAACACCGCCGGCCAGGTTACCTCAGAGCCCAACCGGATCAGCATTGCCGTTAATAAGTCCAACTATACCCTTGATTTAATACAGAAAAGCGGGCATTTTAACCTGTCTATCCTCAGCGAAGAAGCGGATTTTGCGCTGTTTCAGCATTTTGGCTTTCAATCCGGCAGAGATATTGACAAATTTGCGGGTTATTCAAACTGTAAACGCAGCGAAAATGGGCTTTTTTATGTAACTTCCGGTACAAATGGCTATATCAGCGCTAAGGTAGAGCAAAGCATTGATCTGGGCAGCCATATTCTCTTTATCGCCGTGGTGGAAAATATGGAGCTGCTTTCCGACCTGCCTTCCGCCACTTACGCCTACTATCAAAAGAACATTAGGCCCAAACCCGCTGTAAAGCCCGCTTCTGCAGGTAAAACCGCGTGGCGCTGCGGTGTCTGCGGGTATATTTATGAAGGGGAGGAACTGCCCGCTGATTTTGTTTGTCCGTTGTGCAAGCACCCGGCCTCCGACTTTGAGAAGGTTGCCGAGG
>CATJLA010000174.1 GCA_949741215.1 uncultured Oscillospiraceae bacterium | reverse complement strand
TGGTGCTGTTTTCTCAGCTTTTCTATGGCCTCGTCAGAGGCCCGGCCCCGCTCAAAATCGGTGCCGTTTTCCATCAAAATACACTGGCCGGTGTAGCCCAGGCTTTTCAGGTTCTCCCCTGCCCCCTGGGATACCACCCAAACCTCGTCACAGGCATTGATATTGTTCAGCAAAAATTTTACCGAGACCTTCCGCAAAGGGTTAAAGGCCACCCGCTTTTCAATGTCCACATCAAACTTGGTGTGGTAGGTAAAGACGATAGGCGCACCGGTATAATGCCGCAGCATCCTTGCCAGTACGGTGGAAATAAAGGGGCAGTGGGTATGGATAATATCCATTTTCTTCCGCTCCAGCTGGCTGATAATCATCGGGTCAAAAGGGTATCCTGCCCGGTAGCCCAGCCGCTTGTTGATATACACGCTGGGGTAACGCACTACCTCAAAAGGGTAGCGGTCCTTTACCTTGGGGTACCAGGGGGTAGCCACCACGGGGGTACCGTGGTTTTTCTCAATAACCCGGGCGTAGTTGAGCACTGTGCTGGCCACTCCGTCAATTGTGGGGGGAAAGGAATCATTAAACAGCCCTACCGTCAGCTTTTGCTTTTCCATGTTGGGTTTTCCTCCGTTCTGTCAAAACTGCGTCAAGTTCTCTCTCCTAAATAAACGCAGGTTAACCGAAAAAATCTTCACCAAATACCTCAATCTCACAATTCTCCATTCCCGGCTTTTAGGACGTAACCGGAAACTACATGCCTTAGCGCCCTCATACTCAGCGGGCCGCACCCTTATCCCCTTTTGGCAAGCACGGTTTTCTCATAGTCCTCCACCGGGGCAAGATAGTCATATGGTACGCCCTCCCGCTCCAGATATTCCTTCCAAACCTCCCCAAAGGGCAGCAGCTTCAACTGCTCCTGCAGGGCCATCAGACGAGTCATCTGATTTTGATCCTGCAGCTCTGTCAACAGGGCGTTAGGCTGCAGCAGGGCAAATAACAAAGCCTTTTGAACGCTGCGTACCCCCGTTACCCAAGCGGCAATCCGGTTAATAGAGGCATCAAAATAATCGGTAGCCAAAAACACCCGGTTCAGGGCGTTATTGCGTACAATTTCTTTGGCAATCTCCCTGGTTTCATCATCAAAAAGCACCACATGGTCAGAATCCCACCGCACCCCTCGGGTGATATGCAGCGCCAGCCTTTTATGAAACAGCAGCAGAGAGGGAATTTTATCGCTTACCAGCTCTGTTGGGTGATAGTGGCCGTTATCCATCAGGGGGGTAACGCTGCCGCAGGCGGAATAGCTTAAACAAAACTCCGCCGAGCCTACCGTGTAGGACTCCAGCCCAATGCCGAACACCTTCGATTCCAAGGTGACAAACACCTTGCTGTGATCGTAAGGGGCGGCAAGAATTTCATCCAACGCCTCCTTAAACCGCCTTCTGGGGGAAAGGCGGTCTCCGGGAATATCCTTATAGCCATCGGGAATCCAGATGTTCATCACACAGGGCTGGCCGGTTTCATTGGCAAAATATTCCGAGATAGCAAGGCACCGCCTGCAGTGGTTGATCCAAAAGCGCCGCACCTGCTCGTCCGGGGAGGAAAGGGTCAGGTTATCCTTTACCATGGGGTGGGAAAAAAGGGTAGGGTTAAAGTCAATGCCCAAGCCCCTCTTGTTGGCAAACTCCACCCATTTGGCAAAGTGCCTGGGCTTTAGGGCGTCCCTGTCCACAACCTCCCCCTCTTTGGGAATACTGTAAGAGGCATGGAGGTTTATCTTTTTTTTGCCCGGCATAAGGGAAAGAGCAAAGCTCATATCGGCCATCAGCTGCTCCGGTGTTGCAGCCCGTCCCGGATAATTACCGGTAGTTTGGATGCCGCCGGAAAGGGGGCCTCGCTGGTCAAAGCCCACCACATCGTCCCCCTGCCAGCAGTGTACAGCTATGGGGACGTCCCGCAGACGGGCCATCGCTGCCTCTGTATCAATGCCCAGCTGCAGGTAATCCTGCTGTGCGTTCTGATAACGGCTCATCGTCAAGGCGCCTCCTTTTTATTGCCGGTTTTGAGACCAAAGCTCCATCATTTTTATCACCAAGGCAGAGGAATTGACCGCCGCTTTTCCGGCAAACTCGTCAAAGCTCATATCGGCCTCGTCATCCGCTTTGTCGGACATACTCCGCAGCACCACAAAGGGCAGCTTGTTGGCATAGGCCACATGGGCAATAGCCGCGCCCTCCATTTCCACGCACATAGGGGCAAACCGGGCCACAATGGACTCTTTTAAGGCTTTATCCGAAACAAATACGTCTCCGCTGACGATTTTTCCGGTATAAAAGCTGTAATTTCTGTCCTCCATGCCTTCACAGGCCTGTTTTGCCAAAGAAATCAGCTCCGGGCTGCCGGGATACACCGAGGCATAGGGCGGATAACGGCTGAAAATATCCAAATCTCCGTCATGATAGCATAGCTCCTGTGAAATTACCAGGTCTAAAATATCCAGCCGGGAATCCAGCGCCCCTGCCACGCCGGTATTGATCAGGTGGGTTACCCCAAACACCTGGGCCAAGGTTTGGGCGCAGATAGCGGCGTTCACCTTGCCAACGCTGCAGCAAACCAGCACAACCTCCTGCCCTGCCAGGGTACCCTGATAAAAGGTAAGCCCGGAAATCTCCCGCTGGGACATTGCCTGCATATTTTCCTTCAGCAAAGCAATCTCCGCATCCATTGCGCCGATAATGCCCCACAGGGCCTTTTTCTCTGCCATAAAACATCCTCTCCTTTTGTAAAAGCTGCCATATTCTAAGTCGCCTGGTAAAGCAGGGATTTTCTTTGTTGCAAAAGAACAATTGTTTCACGTGAAACATTTTACCCTAATAACTGTGCATTTTTAGGCTTTAGCCCTCTGCGATGGCTTTTCAGAGAAAACTTGGTAAAAATTTTTCTATGAATATCAGTATAACAAAAAAACCTCCAAATGACAAGTTGCGAACCATATTTTTCAGTGCTATAATGAACGTTGAATAAGTTCCGGCAACACACGATTTTTGATTAAGGAAAGGACGGAAAAGCACCATGGAACGCATTGCCAGCTTTCAGGTAGACCACACCAAAATCGGGAAAGGACTGTATCTCTCCCGCACGGACGGCGACATCTTTACCTATGACCTCCGCTTCTGCCGCCCCAACTGCGGCGTTTATCTGGAGATCGAAGCAATCCACACTCTGGAGCATCTGCTTGCCACCTACCTGCGCAACACGCCGGATTCGGAGCACATCGTCTATGTAGGGCCTATGGGCTGCCGTACGGGGTTTTATATTTTAACCCGTGATTTACCCCACCCCAAGGCAATCAGCCTGATACAAGAGGCCCTGGCCTTTGCAGCGGACTACTCCGGCCCTATCCCCGGAGCCAGCGAGCCGGAGTGCGGCAATTACCTGGAGCACAACCTGGACAAAGCCAACACCGCCGCCCAAAGTATGTGCTGGGTACTGCGGAGCTGGACTGAAGAGCTGCTTAAATACCCCCAGTAATGCTTGGGACGTAACTGCCGCAGTCATGTCCCAAAGCCTGAAAAAAAGCCATGCATAAACGGGAGGGCCGCCTATGGAACAAAACTACATCACAGGGGTAAGGCTAAAGGAGCAGCCCGGTCCGGATTCCTATCTTCATAACCTGCCCTTGATCCGGCACTTAGGCTCCATAGGGGAGCTCCGGTTTACGGCTCCCGTTACCTTTTTGGTGGGGGAAAACGGCTCCGGCAAGTCCACTTTGCTGGAGGCCATTGCGGTGGCGTCCGGCTTTAATGCCGAGGGTGGCTCCCGGGACTTTTCTTTTTCCACCCAGGATACTCATTCAGAGCTGTACCGGTATCTCACCACCATCAAAACCCTACGCCCGGCGGATGGCTTTTTCCTCCGGGCGGAGAGCTTTTACAACACTGCCAGCTTTCTGGATCAAAACAGCAGCCTGCAGCGTTACGGCGGGGTTTCCTTCCATCGGCAGTCCCATGGGGAGGCCTTTCTCTCCTTAGTGCTCAACCGGTTTGAGGGCGGCGGCCTGTATCTTTTGGACGAGCCGGAAGCGGCCCTTTCTCCCCAACGGATTATGAGCCTTCTCTGCAGTATTGACGACCTGGTAAACCGGAGCTCCCAGTTTATTATCGCCACCCACTCGCCTATTTTAATGGCTTACCCTAGGGCGCAGATTTTCCAGCTGACCGAAGAAGGCATAACTACTCCCGCTTATCGGGAAACCGAGCACTACCGTCTGACGAAGCAGTTTTTAGAGGCCCCCGAGCAGATGATGAAATACCTGCTGGATCGCTGATAAAAGCAAAAAATTCCCCCCGGAGTAACTCCGGAGGGATTTTTATTGCACAGAATGATTTTTGTTTTACACCTGGGGTTCCTTCACATCCTCATTGCGGACAATATTAGCCGTGTTCTCTCCCTTGGGGTTTTCCGGCAGCAGCTTGGCCATTACCGCATAGCGGTAAGCATCCGCTTCCTTTTTGTCTGAAGTAAAGTGGTAGGTGCAGGTGGAAAGGGTTAGCAGCTTGTCCTCATCAGTAACCTCCACGCCCTGATAGTCCCACTCAGACCGGCTGCGCACATCCTCAATCATCTCGGCATTCATCACATCAATGCCGCTTTTGTTGTAGGGGAACTCCACCTCAGTATAAAATACCGAGAAAATCTGGAACACTAAAGTTTCATCCTCCAGAGAAAGATAAATATACGGGTGATTTTTGGCAAAATCCTCGTCCAAAAACTTAAACAGCTGGCCAAAGGTAGGTCCATCCGGATCATCGCTTAAGGTTACCTGAGAGGACGGCACACTTAGGTCCTTTCTGCCGTGGTTATGGCCGTAAATAGTGGTATTGCGCACTAAATCCTCCCGGGAATCCAGGTTGTTGGAAAGATCCAGGAAGTAGCAGCCCCGCTCACTGTATTCCCCCTGCCAGGAGGACCGCATGTAATCGGCATAATCCGGGCGCTCCGGCATTACTACCGGTTCCTTGATCTCTGTATCGGGAATATACAAATATCCCCGCACATCTTCGTTGATCGCCTTAGCGTCCACAGTATATTGGGTGTAATCCGGCACCTCCAGCTCCGGCAGGTTAGGGTTCTGGCTTACCGAGCTGTTGGAAGAACTGCCGCTTCCGCTTTCACTGCTGTTGTCTCCGCTGCAGCCAGCCAGTGTAAGGGCCAGCACCAGGGATAACGCCCCCGCTAACGTTCTTTTCAAAAGTGATGCTTTCATGAAAATTACCATACCTTTCTGCTGAGGTTCCCGGAGGAGCTTTTTGGAAGGAATCAAAAAAAGCTCCTCATGCTCATACTATTTGTACCCAAAGCGAAGTTGGCCTTTCAGCCGCTCCTGCTTGTCTCTTACAGATAATATTATCATCAGAGGCAATAAAATGCAAGAAAAACTCTGCCAATTCCATAATAAAAAGCGGGAATCCTGCATATTTTTGTCTCATTTTGCCGCTCTGTTCTCCTTTTTTCAGATATCCCACAAGCCGGTTTCCTGCCGCCTTAGGCCCGGCTTCTTCAAGCGGGCAGGCTGCCAAATGGATTTTAGGGCGGCTCTCTGCCATTTTGTTCAGCTCTGATCGGCTTCTCTGCAAATTTTTATCTCTATTTCATGGATAATTGTTGTAACTTATCTAAAATCAATTGACGTTCCGCTATTCTTTTGCTATCCTTGAAGCAGAGGCTAAGGCGGGCGGGACGTCGCGCCTATTTATTGTGCGCAGTACAGCCCCAAACCCTTTGCTGGCTTTCAAAAAACAACTGCTGCATCCAAAAAACAGAAAACGGAGGAATTTTGCATGACTGTATTAGTAACCGGGGGTACCGGCTTTATCGGCAGCCACACTGTGGTGGAGCTACTGAAGGAAAAGCACAACGTCATTATTATGGATAATTTATGCAACTCCAAGTTGGAGGCACTGCACCGTATTGAGCAGATTTCCGGCCAAAAGGTACCCTTCTACCAGGTGGATATGCTGGATAAAGAAGGCGTTACCCGTATTTTTGAGGAAAACAAAATTGACGCCGTCATCCACTTTGCCGGGCTGAAGGCGGTAGGCGAATCGGTTACCATTCCCCTGAAATATTACCACAACAACATCACCGGTACCCTTACCCTTTGCGAGGTAATGGCACAATACGGCGTAAAGAAAATTGTATTCAGCTCCTCCGCCACGGTATACGGTATGAATAACCAGCCCCCTTATGTAGAGGATATGCCTACCTCTGCCACCAACCCCTACGGCTATACCAAGGTGATGCTGGAGCAGATTTTAACCGACCTGCATACCGCCGACCCGGAGTGGAGCGTTTCCCTGCTGCGGTATTTCAACCCCATCGGCGCCCATGAAAGCGGCTTGATCGGCGAGGACCCCAACGGGATCCCCAACAACCTGCTGCCTTATGTTTCCCAGGTAGCTATTGGCAAGCTGCCCTGCCTCTCGGTTTACGGCAATGACTACGATACCCCCGACGGCACCGGTGTGCGGGATTACATCCATGTGGTTGATCTTGCCAAGGGGCATATCAAAGCCTTAAACTACCTGATGGGCCGCACCGGAGTGGAGATTTTCAACCTTGGCACCGGCAAAGGCACCAGCGTGCTGGAAATTGTTGCCGCTTTTGAAAAAGCCTCGGGCAAAAAGGTAAACTATAAAATTGTGGGACGTCGCGCTGGGGATATTGCCAGCTGCTATGCCGATGCCTCCCGCGCCAAGAAGCTGCTGGGCTGGGTGGCCGAGAAGAACATCGACGATATGTGCCGGGACGGCTGGAACTTCATTTCCAAAAATCCCAATGGGCTTTAATCTCCCGGATGCTGTTTCTCAATGCGGCAAAACAGCGGGAGCAGTATTGTCCCCAAAAAACGGCGGCCGCGCATAAACCGCGCCGGATGGGCTAAACTAATGTTGGTTTTATCCTGCTTCCGGCATTTGCCGTGTTTGCCGCCTGGAAGAATGCCATAAAACCAAAGGCCGGACGTTGGAAAGCGCCCGGTCTTTTCCTTTTCGTCCTTTACTTTTGGGGACGTAACTGCGCAGTTTCTCCTCTTATGCCTGCGGATAAGCTTTCAGGAAACGCTTTTACTTCTTCCCGATTTTATCCCTAAGCTGCTCCCACGCCTGATGGTAATCCAGATGCTTCAGCTTTGGAAAAGCCTTTGCCAAACGCTTATCCTGAAACCGCAGCTCCTCCAGCAGCTTTCGTACTCGGGGGCTGTAAAACTCGCTTTGCTCAAACCGCTGCCTGAAGGTGTCCCGCAGCTGTCCTGTCCGCTGAGAAAGCCTTGCGGAGCTTTCTGAAAGCCGCTGCACCAAATACCGTTTTCGCTGAGGACGCTGCGCCTTAAACTGGTCTATCGCCTGCTGCAGCTCCTTCAAACGTCCATTCAAATTCAGCACATGGCGCACCGTTAAAACCAGGTCTGCCCCGAAAATTGCCATCATGCCGCCGCTGATCACATATAGCTGTGCCGGCGTTATTACCCGGCTCACCAACCGCTCCAACGCAGGGTGTACCCGGCATACTATCCAGACAGACAGCAAGCCAAATATCAGCGCGCCCTCTAGGCAGATTCTGCCGTTCAGCTGAAATTTCCGCTCGGAGTAATCCCACCATCTGGCGTGAAACAGCTTCTCCATGGCCCAGGAGGTGAAATATTCCAGCACGGAGGTTAACATCATACCGGCAAAAAACACCACCCAGGGGCGGCCTGCAGCGTCGCTCAGCAGCAATATTGCTGTAATAGCCCCAAAGCCGTACACCGGGCAAACCGGACCATTGAGAAACCCCCGATTGATCAGCTTTCTTTGTGCCACAGAGCACAAGGCGGATTCATAGCACCAGCCCAAAAAGCTGTAGATCATCAGCCAGAAAAAACACTGTGTAAAAGGGATTCTATCCATACCCAGAAGCCTCCTTTATTTACCGAGGAACCGCCCTTTGCCAAAGGCCGCAAATACTATTTTGAACAGATTTGAAGCCGGAAAGCTCAACCGTCAACACTAACGTCCTTTTTTTGTTATAATAGCACAAAAAATGCTTTCATGAAAGAGCTTAATTGAAATGTTTTTCAGATTAATATAAAATTTTACAAAAAGCGAACGAAATTTATAAATAAGCTAATAGAAATACAATTTTTGTCCTTTTTTGCTCCAAAACGTAGAAAATATGCTGCTTTATATCGCATAAAAAGAATATTTTCGAACTGTTTTTCCAGTTTTTTCCTAAATTTTGCACGTTTTTTGATGACAAAAATTGTCTTATTTTGCTTAAAACAGTTGATTTTTTCTCACTTTTTTGCTATACTACTATGTTGTAGGATGGAAATGGAGTAGAGACAAAAATATAATCCGGTTTTTTCTGTCAGAACGTTGTCAGAAGAAGGTACTGTAAGCCGGTTAAATACGCCGAGGCAACAAAAAAGCAGTGGCGCCTTTGGGGGGCGGCCTGTTGCTTTCAACAGTTCCCGAGGTGCAATTTTGTTCCTGGCATTTCAAATCTTCAATTTCATTAAAAGGGGGCTTAGTCTATGGAAAATCCTGGATTATTGGACCGGGTACAACTTCTTTGTACCACCAACCATCTCACCTTTGCAGCACTGGAACGACAGCTGGGATTCGGCAATGGAACCCTTCGTAAATGGGGTTTCGCCTCCCCTTCCGGTGACCGCCTGATTAAGGTAGCAGATTATTTCCACGTCTCCACCGATTATCTGCTGGGGAGGGAAAGCTCGCCTATCGGTGTGGCACAGCTAAAGGATGAATATGTCCGCTTGGCACGCCAAGCCCAGGAGCGCAACATCTCCACTGAGATTCTGGCCATGACGTTGGATATGATCCAACAAATTCAGCGGGAAATGTCGAGGTAAATCTTAAGAAAAGCAAACAATATTCCGGCCCTCTGCCCCCAAACAGCAGAGAGCCGGAATTTTTTGTCCTCTTTTCCTGTCAATTCAGGCTCAAGACCCCTAAAAAGAATTCACAAACTGCCTAGCGCGGCCATAGAAGGTGCCCTCAGGCAACCCACTCTCACTGGCAGCCTGACGCAGCGTAATCTCCTTATTCCTCCACCTGCGGCAT
>CATJLA010000173.1 GCA_949741215.1 uncultured Oscillospiraceae bacterium | reverse complement strand
CCTGTAATCTCTATCATACACAATTTCAGAAAATGACTGTCTGCCCCCTTATTTTTCCTGTTCCTCCTGATTAGAAGACAGCTGCTCGGGGACGTCAGCGGACACAGGAGACTCACCTTCTGTGGAAGGCGTCAAAGCAGCGGCAGGCTTAGCGACGTCCCCGGAATTTTGCCAGGCAGAAGCCGGAACAGCCTTGCGCTCCAGCCTGCCGTTGACAAACTCCCGGATTAGGGAATAGATCACAGCAAACAGCGGAACACCGATGAACATTCCCAGTACACCAAACAAGCCGCCAAACAGCAAAATCGCAAAAATGACCCAGAAACCGGAAAGCCCGGTGGAGTCGCCCAGAATTTTGGGGCCTAAGATGTTGCCGTCAAACTGCTGCAGCACCACAACAAAAACCCCAAACCAAACGGCCTTGATCGGGTCGTCGATCATTACAATCAAAATGCCTGGAATAGCGCCGATAAAGGGGCCGAAATAGGGAATCACGTTAGTAACGCCTACGATCAGGCTTACCAGCATCACAGAGGGCATGTTCAGCAGTGTCATGCCGCAAAAGCAGAGGATTCCAATAATCAGGGAATCCAGCAGCTTGCCGATAATAAAGCCGCTGAAAATCCGGTTGCTGGAGTCAGCCACTGTAAGCACCTTTTCCACCGCTTTGGTGGGCAGCAAAGCGTACAATCCCTTTTTCAGCTGGGCAAAAAACTTCTCCTTACCGCTGAGCAGGTACACCGAAATAATAATACCCAATACCACATTGAGGATGGAGGTGGTTAAGCGGGAGGTATAGCTCATCAGCATAGGCAACAGCTGGCCGATTACCTGATAGAGCCATTCAACAATCATCTGCAGGCCCTCCTCCAGCTTTAGGCGGATGTCGGCAGGAATGTCAGCATAGGGCAGGTTAGCCAGCAGGCCGGAGATTACCTCCTGCAGAGACTTGATGTAGCCTGGCATTTTGTTGACAATGCTGGAAATTCCAACGCCTACCTGAGGAATAACGATCCAGGCAAAAACCGAGATAATTACCAGCGCCAGCAGATAGGTTACCAGCATGGCAATACCCCGGCGGGTGGATTTCTTCCAACGGGAACGGCTGATAGGAGCAATCAGCTTGCCCTCAATGGTTTTCAGCATCGGGTTCAGCAAATAAGCCAGTACAAAGCCGTAGGTTAAAGGGCTTAGCAGCTGGATAATCTTCTGCACAAAGCCGGCTATGGAAAGCCAGTTGGAAAAGGTCTGGTGCAGCACCAAAATCGCCATAGAAGTTAAAATGGCATAAATTGCAATGGTGGTATACTTTTTGTTTCGTTCAAATTTCATCCTGTCTCCATCCATTCCTTTATCATGTGGTTTTAAGACGTCGCCCGGCCTTCTGCCTTTTTATAGCTCCGTACTCAGGCTCTGGTCCGCCGCGGTTTTCTTTGGCCGTCAATTGTCCAATGCTGTTGGAAGGAGATCATCCCCCTCCTCCACTGGCGGCGGCCTACTTGTGTACTCCAATTAGGCCCTCCGGCTCAACGCAGGCAGCGACGTCGCCAAGCCCCCGGATTTTTGCAAGCCTTATACCGAAAGCTCCAGCCATTCATCCGAAAAAGCGGTGAGTTCTTCCCGCAAAAGCTCCAGCTCATCGCATTTTTCCTTCAGCAAAGAATAGTCCGACGCTATTTCAGAAGAGGCTATCTCCCCTTCCAGCCTGGCTATGGCCTGCTCATGCTCTCCAATAAAGCTCTCCAGCTCCTGCAGGCGGCGACGTCGCTGGGCCTCCTCACTTCGTTGCTGCTTTGAGCGGTAATACTGGGCCTGCCCTTCTCCCCCCGTTTTGGGCAGCAGCTCCTTCTGTTCCTTTTCTCTTGCAGCCAGCCAAGCGCTGCGTTCCTGATAGTAATCAAAATTGCCGTCATAAACCTGTACGCTGTCCGGGAACATTTCAATAATTTTAGTCGGCACACGGTTCAGCAAATACCGGTCGTGAGAGACCATCAGGATGGTGCCCTCAAACTCACTCAACGCCTGGTCAATCACCTCTTTGGTGGAAAGATCCATGTGGTTGGTGGGTTCGTCCAGAATCAGTACGTTTCCTTCCTCATAAATCAGAACCGCAAAGGCCAGCTTGGCACGTTCACCCCCGCTTAGATTCCCCACCTTTTTGTAAACATTTTCCCCGGTGAGCAGTACAGCTCCCAGCCGGGAGCGGATTTCCTGTTCCGTGCTGAGGGGATGACGGCGCCATAACTCCTCCAAAGCGGTATTCTCCGGGTCAAGCAGGGCGTTTTCCTGATCATAATATGCCACTTTACAATGCTTTCCCCACTCAATTACCCCCTTTGGGGCTGGAATTTTACCTAAAATCGCCTTCAAAAGAGAGGATTTGCCCACCCCGTTTACACCAATCAGGGCAATTTTTTCTCCCCGCAGCATATCCAGTGACAGACTATGTGCTAATATCTTTCGTTTTTCGCCCTGCCCTACCGCAAGCTCAAGGTCACGGACATGCAGGACGTCCTTAACCGGCTGCCTCTCAAAGGAAAACCGGATTTTGGGCGGCTTTTGCTCCCCGCCGGGGCGCTCAATCCGTTCCATTTTATCCAAAGTATTCTGGCGGCTGCGGGCACTTTTTGCAGTGGAGGCCCTTACCATATTGCGGGCAACGTAATCCTCCAGCGCGGCAATCTCCTGCTGCTGCAGCTCATATTCTTTTTGCTGCCGCTGACGTTGTTCTTCCTTCAGTTCTACAAATTTGGTGTAATTGCCCTTATAGCGGGTAAGCTTCCCGCGCTCAATTTCACAGATGCTGTCCACCAGCCTATCCAGAAAATACCGGTCGTGCGAGACCAGCAGCAAAGCGCCGCGATAGTCCTTCAGGTATCCTTCCAGCCACATCAGGGTACGAAAGTCCAGATGGTTGGTAGGCTCGTCCAAAATCAAAAGATCCGGCTGCTCCAACAGCAGCCTGGCAATGGCCAAACGAGTTTTTTCCCCACCGCTTAAAGTGCCGATCACCGTATCAAAAGCCTTGTCTCCAAAGCCCATACCATTTAGGATTGTTTTGATTTTTACCTCAATCAGGTAACCGTCACTTTTTTGAAACCGCTCCTCCAGCATGGCATACCGGTCTGATAATCGCTTATATTCCTCGCTCACGCTTTCCATGCAGGACATCTGTGCCTCAATTTCCCGCATTTCCCGTTCCAAATCCAGCACTGGCTGGAACACCTTGTGCATCTCCGCACTGATGGTGCTCTCCCGGTCCAAGCCGCTGTTCTGCTCCAAAAATCCCACTGTGATTCGGTTTGTAACGGCAACGGTTCCCTCATCCGGCCGGTCCTTTCCGTTAATAAGCCGCAGCAAAGTGGACTTACCTGCACCATTCGCACCAATCAGCCCGATTCTGTCCCGATCTTCTATTTTTAAGCTTATATTCTTCAGTACCTCATGGCTTGCAAAGCCCTTAGATACATTTTCAACTGCAACAAGCATGGGTCTCCTCCCGCTTCCTGTAATTTTCTCTCTTTATTTCAAGGAAAGTCTTTCCTATTATATTAGCATATCAGGGAGCGTTGAGCAACGCTTTTTTCGACGAAACAGCTGGATTTCAGCCAGTACGCTAATACTCAATGCCCTCTCGGGCCGATAAGCCTTTTTCATAAGGGTGCCTTACTGAACAGATCCGGGAATGATAATCTGCTAAAGCAGCCAGCTCTGAAGGAGGATTGCGCCCTGTCAGGATTACCTCCAGGCCTTCCGGCTTGTTTTGCAATAAGATAAGCACCTCGTCCAGAGGAATAAACCCTAAGCTTATAGCCGCAACCAATTCATCCAAAATCAGTAGATCAAAGGACTGCTCTGTAGCCATCTTCCAGCAGTTGGAAAGCTTTGTTTGCTGTTCAAAAATTGTTTTCTCCCGTTCTTCTAATGTCATCTGTCTGGTAAATTTCGTCACCGGATAGGTCAAATCCAGCTTAACCCAAGGAATATTTTCTAAAATTCTCAGTTCTCCAGACTGATTATTCTTCAAAAACTGGCAAAACAGCACTTTTTTCTCACTTCCAGCTGCTCGAATCGCCAGACCAATGGCGGCAGTAGTTTTTCCTTTTCCCTCGCCGCTGTATAAATGAATCAATCCTTTTTCCATTTTTGTGACATCCCCTTCTTTCTGCTCTCTCAAAAATCATGACTGTCATATGAAAAGTGCTGTGCCATATTCTCTAATAAAGTTAAAAGAAACTAATGACTTTAGCTTAAAAGGCAGTCTGTCTAATGTTTTAAGATTAATAGCCGGAAAAATACCAGCCTGGCATCGGATTTTTCATGCCGTTGTACCATTGCAGAACTTTTTTAGCAAGTTTCAGCTGAGTCTGAAGCTCCTGCTCTCCATAGGAAACAGCCCAAGGAATACTACCCAAGGTATTGCTACAAATATAAAGAGCAAGCAAACGCCAAAAATCCATGGAAACCTGGCTGTCAAAATATCCATTTACAATGCCGGAAGCGAAAATAGGCGAAGCATCTACATCCCAAACAATACGATTAAACTCCTCCCAAGGGTCACCAAAATCAAATCTGTCAAAATCAATTATTACCAATTTTCCACCTGAAATCATCATATTTCCAATATGATAATCTCCATGCTGAAAACATTGAGGACGATTTCTCAGCAGATATTTGTTTGCCTCTAAATAGGAAATCATCTCTTCTGCTCCTTCAAACTGAATCGGACATTCCCTGTACCCTTTGATTTTTTTATCCATCTTCTCAGCAAATCTGTCTTCCCAATTTTTTAAGGTGTCAGGAGCTGGCACAGAGTGGATTTTTTTTATCATCTGCCCCGCCTCCAAGCCATAAGCGTACTGCCGTGAATCCGGCAGTAGTGGGATTATATCTTCTGCATCCTCTCCATCTATCCACTCCTGCAGAACATAAGCTTCTTCATTGTTGCTGCCAACTTCAATTATATTGCAGGTCTCAATACCTAATCCTGCAATTTTCTTCTGCCAAAATGCCATTTCATGCAGCTTAGAGGCTCGCCGAACCGACGATACCCTAAGGAGATATTTCGTACCATCTTCTTCCTGAACACAGTACTTTTTGTCCTCAGACCATCCTTTTTTCACCTGCATTTTGCTGACAAACCTCATAACTTACACCTACTCCTAATACTCCCTACCTATTATAACGTATTTTCTTGCAAAAAACTACACAAAATCACCCATTTTCGCAAAAAAGGAGGTCTTTTTTTACCTTTTTTAATGCATTTTCCAATCTGATTTACCCACAGTTCTGTTTAAAAATACATGTTTTGTCCATAGGACGTCAAAGCGGTTTGTCTTGGCGTTTTATAATATGGCCTATTACTCTTCCAGTCCAGTCCGAAGCTTTTCAAGTGCCTTTTTTTCTATTCTTGAAACATAGGATCGTGAGATTCCCAAATGTTGTGCTACCTCTCTTTGCGCAAGCGGCCTCCCTCCATTTAGGCCAAAACGCAGGATTAATACGGTTTGTTCCCGATCATCCAAGCAAGATACAATCTTTTCCCGCAACTGTTCTGCTTCAATTTTCTGGTCGATTTCCTCTGCCAAGTCGCTTTGATCTGCAAGCAAATCCATCATAGTAAGGGCATTGCCTTCCTTGTCCAAATCCACAGGGTCATCCAGATAAACCTCACTAACAAGCTTTTTCTTTCCCCGAAAATACATGAGAATCTCATTCTCAATACACTTGGAGGCATAGCTGGAAAATTTAACTCCCTTTTCATAATGAAAGGTAGACACCGCCTTGATTAGTCCAATGGTACCAATTGAAATCAGGTCCTCCTGATCTTGAAAACTATTGGCATACTTTTTTACCATATGGGCAACAAGACGAAGATTGTGTTCAACCAGCATGCTTTTTGCTTCAGTATCGCCCTGCTCCATACGCTGGAAACAGCGTTTTTCTTCCTCGGGAGAAAGGGGGCGCGGAAAAGTCCGTGAAGCAGAAAGGTGCAGGGCGAGAAAAAGAAACCTGCATATTGTCTGAAAAAAAGATGGAACGATCATATGTAACACCTCCAGAACAGTATATGCTCCATTTTTCAAAAATAGAGGCAGAACTTGGGAAAAAGCTGAGAACATAAACCTGCAGGACGTCCAAAAAACTAATTTGCATTTAGCGGAAATTTGTGGTATGATAATATAAAAAATTGTAACAGCTGTTTCATACAGTTGTGGATTGGGAGGAGCCAATATGAAGGTTGAAGCAAAGGTAAGAGGATTTATTTGTACTACCGCACATCCTGCCGGATGCGGTGAACAGGTGGCACAGCAAATTGATTATGTGCTAAAAAAAGGAAAATTTGACGGTCCTAAGCGTGTGCTGGTGTTGGGGTGCTCTACCGGTTACGGCTTAGCCTCCCGAATTGTTTCCGCCTTTGGAAATGAGGCCGCAACCTTAGGCGTGGCCTTTGAACGTCCTGCTTCCGGGAATCGGACAGCTACAGCAGGGTGGTATAATACCGCGTCTTTTGAGGAAAAAGCGAATAAGTGCGGAATATATGCTAAATCTGTGATTGGAGACGCATTTTCCAGAGAAATAAAAAATCAGGTTGTGAATATTATTCGAGAAGATTTGGGCCAGGTGGATTTGGTG
>CATJLA010000172.1 GCA_949741215.1 uncultured Oscillospiraceae bacterium | reverse complement strand
AGTACATCGGCAACGGCAGCAACTACACCACAAAGTATCTCTATTGACGAAGCAGCATCCCATAATCCCCAATCCCTTTTTCCAATCCGTCCCGCAGGAACACCTCCACTCTCCACTTTTATTACTTAAATACAGTTGTAATCCATTCGAAGACATGATACAATAAAAATAAATAATAGATAACCGAATTATATTTTTAGATGGGGGATGTTTATATGGGATTGCTTTCCGGATACACCAAGGAAGAAAAAAGCTGGATGATGTATGACTGGGCCAACTCCGCCCACAGCGTGGTGGTTGTTACAATTCTTCCGGTTTTTTACAACTCAGTAGCCTCCTTTACCAGTGATGCCGCTAAAAGCATGGGTACCTGGGGCTACTGTACCAGTCTGGCTATGCTGGTAATTGCCCTGTTAGCCCCTGTCTTAGGCGCGTTTGGAGACTTTCAAGGCTGGCGTAAGCGCCTGTTTACCGCCTTTGTGGCGGTGGGGGCCTCGGCCTGCGCCCTGCTTGCTATCCCTCCCTTATTGGGCTTTACCCAGCCGGAGGCGGCGGAAAAAATCGGCTTAGCAGTGCTGATCCTCTACGTTGTCAGCCAGATTGGTTTTTCCGGCGCCAGCCTGTACTACGACAGCTTCCTCCCCGATGTAACCACCGAGGATCGGATGGACCAGGTTTCCACTATGGGTTATGGGCTTGGCTATATCGGCGGCAGTACCATTCCGCTGCTTTTGTTTCTGGTCTTGAATATGGTAGGGGTAGATATGATCTACTGTTTATCTTTTGCCTTTGGCTTCACAGCCCTTTGGTGGGTAGTTTTCAGTGTGCCTATGCTGAAAAACGTCCATCAAAAAAGCTATATTCCCCGGCACCGGGGCGCTGTTGCCGAAACTTTTTCCGGCCTGAAAAAAACCGCAGTGGATATCTTCCGTCACAAGGAGATGTTCTACTTTCTGATCGCCTATTTTTTCTACATTGACGGAGTGAATACCATTATTCATATGAGCACCTCCTATGGCGATACCCTTGGCCTGGATACCGTACAGATGATGCTTGCCCTGCTGTTGGTACAGCTGCTTGGCCTGCCCTTCGCCCTGATTTACACCAGCCTATCCAAAAAGTTTGGAGCTCACGCCATGGTTGGGGTAGGTATCCTCATTTATATGTTTATCAGCGTATTCGGCTTTTTCGTGCGGGAGGTCTGGCACTTCTGGGTGCTGGCAGTTCTGGTAGCCACCAGCCAAGGGGGTATTCAGGCGTTAAGCCGCAGCATCTTCAGCAAAATGATCCCAGACAAAGCCCGTTCCGGTGAGTTCTTCGGCTTTTACGACATTTTTGGCCGGTTTTCCGCCATTATGGGCCCAAGCATCGTAGCCATCACCTCCGGATGGGCGGCCTCCATCCTGCAAAAGTCCCGCAATATCCCGGCCAACGCCCCCCAGGAAGTTTTGATAGAAATCTCTCGGGAAGCCGCTCCCTGGGGCGTGCTCAGCATTCTAATCATCTTCCTGATCGGTGCATTCTTCTACTTTGTAATGCTGCCCAAACAGCAGTCCAATAAAACCCAATAGTTTTTGGGACGTAAGCGCATCTCCATTGTGCAAATAGTAAATATCACATCAAATCAAACATCAAGTATAATCCTGACAATTAAAGAAGCTGGCAAAATATCTTTTGTCAAGGCACTGCAAGCCATTTCTGCCTGTTGCCGGCAGGAACCGTTTTGGAAAACTAAAGCGCCGATCCGGAATTTTCCGAATCGGCGCTTTTCTCCACTAAAATGTTTCACGTGAAACATTTGTTCTCACCAAGGACGTAACAGCAGCACGATCATCCCATGCTGCCGGAAAACCCCTGCGAACCTGAAGCGTCCCTGCATCCCAGACACCCCCGGCAGGTCAACCTGTCCGGCCGGCTGTTTTACAAGCCTTACGGGAGGAGAAACATTCTCTCACAAAGCCCCTGCCGGAGAGTTTTGCCTGAGATAACGTTGCCGCCGCAGGCTCCGCCTGCATGGGCAAAGCTTCCTTCCTCTCTGGGCATCCGGGCTATAAATGGAACCGTTTTTTCATCTCATGCCGGGCGCGCCTGTCTGCAAACAAAAACAACCCCGCCAATGTGGCAACACAGTACAGAGCCGCCGCAACCGAAGGCCACGCTACCGTCACCCAACGGCACAGCAGCATTATGCCGGAAAATCCTCCCAGCAACGCAATCACCAGCAGGTAAATAAAAAAATCCCGCAGCGCCATGGGCCGAAACAGCAGAATCAGGGTGATCAGCAGCGTCCCCGCAATAGCCAAAAAGGGTATTACATAGTTAATCGACCACCGGTAATAGCCAAAGGCGTGATCAATCAAAAAGGTCAGTACCGAAAGGCTCAGCGCCTGGATCATCACCAGCAGCCCAATATTTTTGGAGGACTTAACCACCAGCACAATGCTTACCCCCAAATACACCACCGCGGCGATCACCACCAGGCTCCACACCCACTGAAAATTGCTGAAGGCACTGAGCAAAACCGTTCCGGTAATCAGCAGCACCGCCAAAAATCCAATCACCTTCATCAGCGTTACCAGCCGCCGGCGGGAAGGATGGCTGGGATACTCCGTCACAAACACATCGTCCAGCGGTTGTACAGGACGTTGACACAGCGGGCAGATTTCCAGGTTGTTTTCAATTTTCACCTTGCATTTGGGGCAGAACTTCATGGCCCTTCCTCCTTTTCCTCCGTTCCTTTTTCGCCGGTTCCGCAGACGTATCTGCCGCGGCAGGCTCATTGCATCCAATGGTAATCTCCAAGCCCTGCTGCTGCAGAAAGCGGAAGAAAAACTGGGGAATATCTGTCTCCTCCAAAGCGCAGGAGAAGGTAAAGGCCATATTGTCCCCATAAGAGCATACCCCCAGCTTTACCGGCTGACGGGGCGAAACCGGCAGGTGTGCCTCAAACCGCAGCACATAGGGGGCAAATTCCTCCGGCAGCACAATTCGCCCCAGGTTGGAAAGGGAACTGGTGTGCAGCTTGTCATTTTTGCGGTACATTAGCCCCAGCACCATCCGCTTGAGAAACAGGGGGATAATCCGAATTAGCATACTTTGTTCCACATGGGCATTGCCCTTCATTTTGGCCTCCAAAGCGGTGGATTCCTGCTTCTTCGCCAGTTGGTCGGTGGTTTGCTCCAAAATTTCCTCAAAGCTGGGGTTTTTTCGGAACAGATCCAGCGTTACACTGACATTAGAGAAAAAATTCCGCAGGGTAGAGGAGGGGAAAAAGTTCCGCAGGTTTACCGGCACACAAACCGAAACCGGCCTGTTTTGCTGATGATACTGAAAGCTCTGCCGGTAAATGCTGTAGATCAGCAAAGCGGTAAGATAAGCGGTAACCGGCTTTTTGGCAGCCTTTACCAGCCCGATCAGCCCCTTGGCGGAGCAGACGCCGGTGATCATTTTCAGCTCTCCGCCCAGCACCTTGACGCCTTCTATCCGGTAAGCCTGCAGCCCTTTTGGTATGGCCGAGGCGGTTTTGGGCTGTTCTTTTGGGACGAAAGCGGGCGCCGAAGCCTCCGCGCCTGCCCCCAAAGCGCCGGAACCCACCGGCCCAGTACCGTCCCCGGAGGAGGGGGCCGTTTGGGGAGCCCGGTAGTGGAGAAAGCTGTTTTCCTCCTGCCCGCCCCGGGAGAAGCCCCATTCCCCGTCCGGCAGAAGCTGGGCAAAAGGGGTGCCGGGGTGCTGCTGCTCCAGGTAGTAGGCCAGAATCAGCTTCAAAAACTGCAGCGCTCCGGAGCCGTCCGCCAGCACATGGTACATATCCAGGTGGACATGACAGCTGAAATAGGTCAAACGGAACAGGTATCCGTTGGTTATATTTCTGTCAATTTTGGCACAGGGGTAGGTGTAATCCTGGCGAACCCTGGGGGCGGCAAAGTTGGTTTCAAAATAGTGCCAGAATAAACCTTTCCGCAGCTTTACCTGAAAGGAGGGCATATCCCGCAGAGCCTGTTCCAAGGCGGTTTGCAGGGTATCCGGTTCCACAGGGGAGCTGAGCTGTACCGAAAGCCGGAACACATTGGTAGCTTGCTCTCGAGAAACAGCCGAATACATTTTAGCGGCATTATCCAGCTTGTTCCAGTAAAATTCCTGATAATTCTGATTCAATAGCAACCGCTCCTTATTACCATATCCGCAACACTTATTTTACTCAACCAACCAAACACAACCCTTTTATCAGCGTTTCCAAAGGGCAAAATAGAGGGCTTTAGCCAACAAGCTGACGTGGGAAGCGCCCTTAATTCCTTCTCACCTAATAAATATGGTCTGCCGCAGTTTTGCAGCAGACCTGCCTTTATGTTATGCAAACATAAGCTTTCGCGACGTCCCGAAAATGGGAAGCTTATGCACTTTTAGGACATCTTCACCTTTTTTGCGGTGTACCGGGAAACCGCTGCCTCGTTAAAGGAAATCTCCACAGCATCCGCCCAGTCGTTAATCAGCTGGGTGAACTCGTCTCCCTTTAGGTCACTGAGCAGGGTGGTGCGGTAGTTTTCAAAGTTCTCGGTATCGTCTGCCAAAGGCAAGCGTTTGCCGATGTAGATATAGCTCTCGTCCTCAAAGGAAACAACGGTATCATACGCTGCGCTTGAGAACCCGTTCAAAAACGCCTCCGGATAACCGGCCGCATCCTTGGCTACCACATAGGTATGCTCGCCGCCCTCATGGGTATGCACAGCGCTTTCCTCCTGGCCGGATTCCGCCGCAACCTTTTTTTCCTGTTCCAGCATCAGGTCCTCAAAGTTTTCGCCTTTATTGGCACGATCTACATAATCTTGGGCAAGCTTTTTGGTTTCCTCCAGCGCCTCGCCCTCCAGGGCGTTGCCATCGGTTCCTGTTAGCCGGATAGCCATATACTGGGCCTTAAAATACTGGTCTTCAAAGGCTTTCCACAGCTCGTCAGAGGGAACCTCCTCCACGCCGCCCTCCGCATAGAGATACTCAAAGATAGCGGAGCTTTTATACCGGTTGGTTACCATTTTGGAGAAGGAATCCTTGCTGATGCCGTTTTCGGTATACAGGCTTTCCAGGTAAGGCCACTGGGATTCCACCATCTGGTTTGCCCCAGCCAGGTATTCGTCCGAAAGGGTAAGGCCGAATTCATCAAATTTTTGAGAAACGGCATAATACTGCCGCACCCGCTTTTGGGTTTCTTCGGTAACGGCCTGCTCAAAGGAAACACCGTTTACCTGCTGCTTCATGTAATCCTTTTCTTCCACAGAGGAATCAAACTCTGATACAATCTCGGCATAGCTGCCCATCAGGTTATACAGATACACCCCGGCCGGCAGCCTTTCTCCCTGAGACTCAGCAGCCCAGGAAGTATCGGAACAGGCGGTAAGGGAAATTGCCAGCGCCCCGGCCAGCACGCCGGTGCAGATACGTTTTAACGACTTCATGTATGGAAATCCTCCCAATCAATTTTCAGCACAAATTCCATGCCATTTTTTGATTATACACTCTTTCTCTTATATTGTCCAGATTTTCCTTGTAAACGGTTGATGAATTTCCGGCAATTTTTGGCTTTTTTGCAAAATTTTTGCCCTGGGACAAGACTGCGGCAGGATTTCTACCTGCCAAACCGGAGAACTCACCGCAGCTGTCACGTCACCAAAAAGGCAAAGGGGGAGGGGAGAGTGTTTTTTCTGGTCAGACAGCAGCGGGCTTTGAATTTTCAGGCTCTGGGGGCGCGTTCATGGCGGCCAGGGCCTGCTGAATTACTTCGATAGGGGAATCGGTCCGCTCCAGCTTTAATTGAATGCAGGGCTTGCCAGTGGCCTCCAGCTGCACCCGCCCTTTGAATTTGGCCGAAAGCCCACCAACCCGCCGGAAGTCCAGCTGCTGAGGGTAGAACAGCACCCGGTCCTCCTGCTGGGAGATTTCGTAAATGCCCATAGCCTCCGCCATGTTGCGGACTAAAGCGACGTCGATTAAGCCCTTGACTGCTTTGGGCGGGTCTCCAAACCGGTCAATCAGCTCGTCGGTAACGTCCAGCATATCCTCCTTATTGCGGATGGCGGCGATCTTTTTGTATACATCGATCCGGGAGGAAAGGTCGTTGATATAGCTTTCGGGAATATGGGCGCCGATGCGGATGTCGATCAGGCATTCCTGCTCGGGGCGGGGGGGCAGCTCGCCTTTTTCCTCCAAAACCGCCTCCGAAAGCAGCTTGATATACATATCATACCCACCTGATTCCATATGCCCGTGCTGCTGCGCCCCCAGAATATTGCCTGCCCCCCGGATCTCCAGATCCCGCATGGCAATCCGGAAGCCGGAGCCGAAGGTGGTAAATTCCCGGATGGCGGAAAGCCGTTTTGCAGCAATATCGCTGAGTTCCCGCCCCCCTTGGAAGGTAAGGTAGGCATAGGCCCGCCTGCTGGAGCGCCCTACCCGTCCCCGCAGCTGGTACAGCTGGGAAAGGCCCATTCTGTCGGCATTTTCAATAATCAGGGTATTGCAGTTGGCAACATCCACGCCTGTCTCAATGATGGTAGTGCACACCAGAATATCAATCTCATGGTCCACCAGCTGCCGCCACACCCGGGAAAGCTCCTCCTCGCCCATCCGCCCGTGTGCGGTGACGATGCGGGCGTCCGGAACCAGTGCGGCAATTTTGGCGGCGCAGCTTTCAATGGAGCCAATGTGGTTATGAAGGTAAAACACCTGCCCGCCCCGGCGCAGCTCCCGTTTTATAGCCTCGGCCACAATGCCCCAGTCGTGCTCGGTTACATAGGTCTGCACAGGGTGACGGTCTGCCGGCGCTTCCTCAATCACTGACATATCCCGCACCCCGGACATGGCCATGTTCAGCGTTCTGGGGATAGGCGTGGCCGAAAGGGTAAGCACATCGATGTCCTTTTTCAGCTCCTTCAGCTTCTCTTTGTGCGCCACGCCGAACCGTTGCTCTTCGTCTATAACAACCAGCCCTAAGTCCTTAAATTCAACGTCCTTCTGCAGCAGCCGGTGGGTGCCGATAATCACGTCGATTTCACCCCGGGCCAGTTCTCTTAAAATCTGCTGCTGCTGTTTGGGGGTGCGGTACCGGGAGAGGATATCCACCTTTACGGGGAACCCCTCCAGCCGCTGACGGAAGGTGTTAAAGTGCTGCCATGCCAGAATAGTGGTAGGCACCAGCACTGCACACTGCTTGGAGTCCATCAGCGCCTTAAATACCGCCCGCAGAGCTACCTCGGTTTTGCCAAAACCTACGTCCCCGCACAGTAGTCGCTCCATAGGAATGGGACGCTCCATGTCCATCTTGATTTCATCAATACACCGCAGCTGGTCGTCGGTTTCCTCATAGGGGAAGCGGTCCTCAAAATCCCGCTGCCAGTCGGTATCGGGGCTGAAGGCATAGCCCTTGGCCTGGGCCCGCTGGGCGTACAGTGCCACCAGCTCCTTTGCCATATCCGCCACGGCCTTTTTTACCCGCTGCTTGGTTTTGCTCCACTCAGCGGAGTTTAAGCGGTTCAGCTTTACCCCGCCTTCCTCCTTGGGGCCGATGTATTTGGAAACCAAATCCAGCTGGGTTACCGGGACGAACAGCGTGTCGGTGCCTGCATACTTTATTTTAATATAGTCTTTGGCGATGCCCTGGATCTCCTGCTTCACAATTCCCTGGAAAATCCCGATGCCATGGGAAACATGCACTACAGCATCCCCCACCGCCAGGTCGGAAAGGCTGCGGATCTGCTCCCCCTTTTTGTGCCGGGGCTTGTGCCGCCGGGTGGAATCTACCGACTTATTGTGGGCAATCATCGCTGTTTTAATCTGGGGGTACTCCACCCCTGCCGAAAGAGACCCTTCGGTGACAATCACCTTGCCGGGCAGCACCTGGGTAAAATCCTTGAGATAATCCGCCGGCAGCCCGTCCCGCCGTAAATCACCGGCTACTGCGGTGGCAGAGCGCTCGGTGCCCGCCAGCAAAAGGCAGCTGTAGCCTCGTTTTAGGTAGTCCTCCAGCTCCTCCCGCAGCATGGCGTACTCCCCGGACCAGCTGGAAAGCTGGACGCAGGTGATGTCTATCAGCTCCCGCAGAGGAATTTCCGGCAGAGAGCGGGGAAAAGCGTCTAAAATCAACGAGGGCGCTTTGAAAACCGCATCCGCCAGATAGCCAAAGTCCTCCGCAAACCGGCTGCAGGCGGGGAACAGCACCCCCTCCTCCAGCAGCAGCTTTACGTCCTCCTGCAGCTGCCACTGGGCGCTTTTCAAAATCTCCCGGGCGTTGGCGCTTTCACAGAGGAACAGCATTCTGCCGCCCAAATAGTCAAACAAAGTGGCGGGTTCCGGATACAAAATCGGCAGATAGCGGTCTAAACTGGAGAAGGAAAGCCCTGCCTCCAAATGAGCCTGATCCTGCTCCAGGTGCCGGCGCACTAAGGGGGCGGCTTTGCCCTTCAGGCCCTTTTTGCAGGCCTCCAAAAGGGACCCAAGCTGCTCCGGAGAGTCAAACAGCACTTCTCTGGCAGGGGAGATACGCAGCGTTTCCACCGGGTCCCCCCGCCGCTGGGTATCTACCGAGAAGTAGGAGATGGAATCAACGTCATCCCCCCAATACTCAATCCGGACCGGAGCGGGAGACTGGGGCGGGTAGACGTCCAAAATGCCGCCCCGATGGGAAAACTGACACACCCCTTCCACCTGAGGGGCCTGCTCATACCCGGAGCTTATTAAAAAGGCCAACAGGGTATCAATTGGCAGGACGTCGCCAGGCTTTAGGGTTAGGGTGCGTTCGGTTAAGGTTTTTGGGGGGATTGTGTACTGCAGGTCGCTTTCTGCCGAGGCCACTACGATCGGGATGCGGTTTTCCTGCAAGGAGCTAAGCACCTGCAGCCGCAGATGCTCATATTCCCGGGAGACACCGTCCATCTCCCGAAAGGTGAACTCCCGGGCAGGGTAGAGCACAGCCGCGCCCTCGCCCAAAAGCACCTGCAGGTCTTCACAGAGCTTGTGGGCGGCAGGTTCGTCAGGGGCGATTACCATGGCCGGGCGGGAGAGCTCCTGACAAAGGCCGGCGATGAAATGGCACTTATGGATGTGGGAAAGGCCGGTGGCCAAAGCGGGGGTTTTGGCGGCGGTTAGGGCGGATTTCAATGCTTCGTAGCCGGGCAGGCCGGTGAGGAGCTTATAAAAGGGTTTCATCTCAAAGCCTCTTTTCTAAAAAAGGATGTGGTGTAGGGACGTCGTGCATTTTAGCTGTGCAGAAGCAAAATTTAGGGCATACAGAGGCAGCTCGACCACAGGTTAAAATGAGGATGCCGATGAGCTGGCTGCACCCCAGGAGGCAAGCAATACAGGAGAGCCCTTGCTCCATGGCAAAAAGCGGGCGTATTATTTAACATTCAGCAGGTTCATGGCCTCATCCATTTTGCCGGAAACAATCAGCTCCACACCCTGGGCAGCCTTTTGCGCGGCGGATTTTACCGCCTCCAGTTCATCGGGGGAGAAGCGGCTGAGTACCCAGTCTGCCAGATTATATTCCGGGTTTGGCTTTTGGCCCACGCCGATTTTAATTCGGGGGAACGCATTGCTGCCGGAAAGATAGATGATATTTTTCATGCCATTATGCCCGCCGTCGCTGCCCTTACGACGCACCCGCAGGCGACCCGGTTCCAGAGAGATGTCATCAAACAGCAGGACTACCTGTTCCGGCGGGATTTTGTAGAAGCTCATAGCCTCGGTAACCGCCTCGCCAGACTTATTCATATAGGTGGAGGGCTTGAGGAAAAGCACCCGTTTGCCCGCCACCATTCCGTCGCCGCAAAGGGACTTGAATTTTAGTTTATCCACCTGAAAGCCGTACTTCTGCTCCAGTGCTGCAATGGCCATAAAACCGGCGTTGTGACGGGTGTTTTCGTATTCTCTGCCGGGATTGCCCAGCCCTGCTACAATATATTCTACTGTGCCGGTGGGGGCATAGAATGGGGAAGCCTGTTTTTTCATCTGTTCTACTTTTTTGAACAGTTCTTCCAAAGATGCCATGAGCTTTTACTCCTTTTCGAACAATTATACGGACAACAGAACAGGGCGGGACGGACCCCCCGCCCCACCTTGTCGGCAATTTTTGTACTTTTTATATTGTACGCAGAATTTTGGAAAAAAGCAAGGAAAATCCTGCCGTTTTTGCTGCAAAACAGGATGGTTCTTGGTGGAAAAGTAAAGCTGTTTCAAAAACCAAGCAGGAACGATTGGAATATTGCTGTGGATTTTTT
>CATJLA010000171.1 GCA_949741215.1 uncultured Oscillospiraceae bacterium | reverse complement strand
TTGCCCCTGGAGAAATTGCCAAAAACAGCGAAAATACCAGAAAAGGAAACAACGAGGGGATCACCGTAACGGCGCACAGCTCCAGCCCCTGAGCAACCCCGCGGCTTACCTGGGGGGACCAATACAACAGCGCAATGGCCATAGTGGCAAACAGGGCAAGTCCTGTTATGGGGGACGTAAGCGGGCCGGAAATATTTTGCGGTTTTTTCCTGAATTTTGTGGGTGTGGAATGCTTTGTCATAAAAAGCCCCCTTGATACAGCCGGGGTTATCTCAGCTGTAAAAGAATTTTTCATCCTGCTTCATCATACTCTTGAAAGGAGCACAAATATGCCACTGTAAAACAAGGGGGACGATAGGATGAGCCGTTCCGCAAAAAAACGCCGCCCAATTTCGGTTCGGGTAGTAAAAGCATTGGAAATTCCTCCCGATTTGCTGCCGGGGGTGTTTCATATGGAGGTACTGGGCAATCTGGAGATGGTGCTGCAGGGCTGCCAGGGCATCCTCTCCTATGACAACAAATCAGTTTGTATTGCCACCGCAAAAATGCCGGTCCGCTTTTGGGGAGAAAATCTTACGATACAATCTATGACAGGACATCAGTTTATTTTACGGGGGCCGATCCGCTCCATAGAATTTTTAGATTAACAGGAGGCGCCGTTTATGCTGCTCAAATTACTGCGGAATGCAAAAGGATACCTCCGCTTTCAGATAGAGGGGGGATTTCCCGAAAAATTTTTGAACCAGGCCGTGGAGGACGGACTGCAGATTTGGAATATGTCCCAAAAGGATTACTGCATTACCGCCTATACTACCCCTAACGACTATCATAAAATGCGCCGTTATGCCAAAAGGACGGGAGTGCGGCTTTCGGTTGCAAAGAAATACGGGCTGCCCTTTGTGCGGTTTCGGTACCGCAAGCGCTGGGGCATTGGGGCGGGTATCGTCATAGCTGTTTTGGGGATGGTGGTGATGAACCAATTTTTGTGGCAGATCACCATTGAAGGCAACCAGCGGGTTTCACGGCAACAGCTGCTGGATGGTTTGCGGGATAACGGAGTAGGCATTGGCAGCAGGCTTTCTCAAATTGATACCCTTGCAGTAGAGCAGGATATGCTGCTGCGGTTTGACAATCTGGCGTGGATTGCGCTGAATTTGGAGGGCAGCAGCCTGCATATCCAGGTGGACGAGCGGGTGCTGCCGCCGGAACCGATCAATACGAACGACCCTTGCAATGTAGTGGCGGGGAAAACCGGGGTAATCCAAGTGATGGAAGTGTATGTGGGCCAGCCTATGAAGCAGAAGGGCGAGGCTGTGCAGGAGGGGGAGCTTTTGGTAAGCGGAGTGGTAACTATGGGGGAGAAGAATGTGCTGCGCCACGCCCGGGCCAAGGTACTGGCTCAGGTGGAGGAGGAGATTACCATAGAGGTGCCCTTCCGGCAGAAGAAGCAGACGCTTACCGGGCAGCAGGCAGTAAACCGGAGCCTGCTGTTTTTTGACATGGAGCTGCCGATTACCCGTAGCACCCTGCCGGGGGAATGCCAACGGCTGGAGGAGGAGTGGCCGGTTTTCTTTTTTGGACTGCGGCTGCCCTTTGGCTGGAAAAAGGTGACCCAAACCGGCATAACCAGTGAGATCATCACCTTGACAGAGGAGGAAGCAAAGGTGCAGGCCATGGAGCAGCTGGAGCAGGAACGGCGCGCTCGTTTTGGAAACCGGGAGGCTCAGCGGAAAAGCCTAGCCGGAGAGGTACGGGAAGATCGGTTTGTATTGCATGCTTTGTATCTGGCAGTGGAGGATATTGCGGTTCCCCGGGAAATATTGGTGGAGGAGTAGGCACCTTGGTGTTTTCGGGACGTCATGCGGGCTGACTGCCATAGGGAAGTTACAGGCAAAGCCAGATGCTTTGTACAATTATGTTTGGAGCAATGCCGGGGCGCTGTGTATGAAAAGGAATTAATGGAGAACGATTGTTTCACGTGAAACATTTTGAGGAGCGATAGGCCGGTTCTGCTTTATGGCGGAGAAACCAGGTTTGACTGGGTTTGCCGAAAAACATGATTTTATGGAAGAAAAACGCTTTACCAGGAAAAAGTAGACAGTTGGCTTGAAACAGGATCATTTTCTATGATTTTTAGACAAAAATAAAACATATATATGTAAAGTGTTACAAGAAAAGCGACAGAAATCCAGAAAATTTTGCATAGCTATTTTGAAATATTTGTGTTATAATACATTTAATAAGGAAAGAAAAAAGAAATTGGACCTTATTGGGATTGAAATTAGTTTTTTGGATTTCCATTTTTTAAGGGCGGGCATTGAGACAGAGAGCTTGCGCGACGTCTGGAAAAGGATGGGGAGACTGTAAAAACAGGAAAGAGGAAAAATGATAGAGCAAATTGTAAATATTAATCGGATGGAACAGGCCGTTTCTCTATTTGGAAGCTTTGATGAGAATATTAAGACGATAGAAGAAAAATATGGGGTTATTGTGAACTGCCGCGGTACCGAAATTAAGGTGCAGGGGGAGGAGGCTTCAGTGGCTGGTGCGATCCGTACCATTGAGAGCCTGCTGGCTATGATTAACAAAGGAGAAACCATCAACGAGCAGAGTTTGCGGTATGTGATCAGCATGGTGGAGGAGGGCAGCGAAGGGCAGATACCAGCGTTGACCGATGATTGCATCTGCATTACAACGAAGGGGCGTCCTTTGAAGCCGAAAACTTTGGGGCAAAAAAAATATGTGGATGCGATTCAGAGCCACACGGTTACTTTTGGGGTGGGGCCGGCAGGTACCGGCAAAACCTATTTGGCGGTAGCGATGGCGGTGCGGGCGTTCCGGGCCCATGAGGTGAATCGGATTATTTTAACCCGGCCGGCAGTAGAGGCGGGAGAGAAGCTGGGCTTTTTGCCCGGAGACCTGCAAAACAAAGTGGACCCTTATTTGAGGCCGCTGTATGATGCCCTTTTTGATATGCTGGGGGCGGAGAATTATCAGAAGTATGTGGAGCGGGGGAATATTGAAGTGGCTCCTCTGGCCTATATGCGGGGCAGAACGCTGGATGATTCCTTCATCATTTTGGACGAGGCGCAGAACACCACGCCAGAGCAGATGAAGATGTTTTTAACCCGCCTTGGGTTTAACTCCCGGGCGGTGATTACCGGAGATATTACCCAGATTGACCTGCCGGATGTCCGGCGTTCCGGTTTGGTGGAGGCGATTCGGGTGCTGAAAAATGTGGAGGATATCAGTATTAATCACTTTACACAAAAGGACGTCGTACGGCATCGGATTGTGCAGGACATTATCCAGGCCTACGAGAAATACTATGAGGAGGGCAGGCGCCACAAATGAATAAGACAAAGGTTTACATTTCCAACCGGCAGAAGGATATTAAGATACCTACAGGCGTTCGGCTTCTGGTTCGTCGCTGCTGTAACGCTGCGCTGCTCTCGGAAAAATTCCCCGGGGACGCGGAGGTTAGTGTCAGCTTTTTGAACAATGAGCAGATTCGTCAGCTGAATGCGGAATACCGGGGGAAGGATGCTCCTACCGATGTGCTCTCGTTCCCCTTGGGCGAAAATGGCGTTTATGACAAAAATGAGGAAACCGGTGCGTATACCCTTGGAGATATTGTGATTTCCATTCCCAAGGCTTTTGAGCAGGCGGAGTTGTATGGGCATTCCTTAAACCGGGAGATTGGTTTTTTGACGGTGCATTCCATGCTGCACCTGCTGGGGTATGACCATGAGCAGGGTGGCTTGGAAGCGTTGCGGATGCGGGAAAAGGAAGAGGAAATTATGAAAAGCCTGGGCCTGGAACGGGACGCCAGTTATGTGATGGAGAAATGAACGGGGCAGTTTCGTCCTGGAAGAAATTTTGCAAAGGCTTTAGGTATGCTGGCGCCGGAGTTTGGTATTGCGTTCGGACAGAGCGGAATTTTCGGGTTCATCTGGTGGCCGGGGTAGCTGTATTGCGGCTTTCGGCTTTTTATGAGCTGACGAAAGGGGAGTGGGCGGTGCTGCTGCTGGCCATAGGAGGTGTTTTGGGCGCAGAGCTTTTGAACACGGCGGTGGAAAGGGCAGTGGATTTGATTTCGCCTAAGCCCCATCCATTGGCAAAGGCGGCTAAGGATGCAGCAGCCGGCGGAGTTTTGATTGCTGCAATTGCTGCCGCTGCTGTAGGCGTTGTGCTGCTTTGGGATACTGCGATTTTTGAAAGGATAATAGGGTACTATCTGCTTTCCGGGGGATTTCGGAGGGCAGAGGTTTTGTGCTTTCTTTTGCTGGGAGGCTGGTTTGCCTTTGGGTTTTCCTCCAGTAAGGACGAAAGTGCTGAATTGATGAAAAAGAAGCCCTTCATACAACGGGATGAAGGGGCGGAGGATAGTTATTCATGCAGACAAAATCAGCGTTTGTAGCGATTGTGGGACGGCCTAATGTGGGGAAGTCCTCTTTACTGAACTGCCTGGTGGGAGAGAAGGTGGCGATTGTTACCGATAAACCCCAGACCACCAGAACCAGAATTACCGGCGTTTTGACGGATAAAGAGACCCAATACGTGTTTATTGACACCCCAGGGCTGCATAAGCCGAAAACCAGGCTCAGCGATTATATGAACCGGCAGGTGAACGAATCGGTGGCAGATGTGGACGTGGCTTTACTGCTGACTGAGCCGGTGGGGGAGATCACCAATGCGGAAAAGGAGCTGGTGAAAAGCTTTCAGAACACGGGGATTCCGGCGTTGCTGCTCGTCAATAAGATTGATTTATTGGAGCAGAAGGAGGAAATGCTGACGAAGATTGCGGCGTTTTCTCAGTTGTTCCAGTTTGACGCGGTGATTCCTATCAGCGTTTTGCAGCGGGACGGGGTGGATATTGTAATGCAGGAGCTTGCCCGTTATGCGGAGGAAGCCCCGCACTTTTTTCCGGATGATACTTTGACAGATCAGCCGGAAAGGGTGATTGCGGCGGAGATTATCCGGGAGAAGCTGCTTTTGCATATGCGGGATGAGATTCCCCACGGCACTGCCGTCACTATTGAACGGATGAAGGAGCGCACTGATTCCGGCAAGGAGATTATTGACCTGGAAGCGGTGATTTACTGCGAGAGGGATAATCATAAAGGGATGATTATTGGCAAGGGCGGCGCTATGCTAAAAAAGATTGCCACCGATGCCCGGTTAGAGCTGGAGGATTTTTTGGAAATTAAGGTGAACCTTCAGTGCTGGGTGAAGGTGAAGGAGGATTGGCGGAACCGGGAAGGATATATCCGCAACTTCGGATTTCAATAATTTGGGCAGCTGCCGGTGCGATAGAACTGCGGATTTTGGGAAAGGCTATAATCAGACAAATTGTCGTCGAAAGGAGATTTTTGGATGATTATGGCATCGGGGCAGGACGCTTGGCTCCAGTTTACCCAAACAGGCGCGATTACCGATTATCTGCAGTATAAACAGCAGGCATTGCAGACAGAGGAAAGGGAGACGTCCGCAAGTGTTGATCAAGACAGACGGAATTGTTCTGCGCAGCTACAATCTCCAGGAGGATGACCGGTCGATTGTCATTCTCAGCAAGGAGTACGGATTGATCCGCGCCTATGCCAAGGGGGACAAGCGGTTCAAAAGCAGGACGGCCGCTGCTACGGAGGTGCTTTCCTATTCCAGCTTTCTACTTTATTATGGCAAGGATAAATACTCGTTGAACTCTGCGGAGCAACGGCAGATCTTTTTTGGGCTACGGCAGGATATTGAGAAGCTTTCGTTAGGGCTGTATTTTGCCCAGCTGATGAAAGAAGTTGCCCCTTATGACGAGCCTGCGCCTTTACATCTGCGGCTTTTGTTGAACTGCCTGTATTTTTTGGAAACAGGCAAGCGGGACAGTGACTTTTTGAAGCCCTTGTTTGAGCTGCGGGTGCTTTCTATGGCAGGGTTTATGCCTAATTTAGTGGCGTGCAGAGAGTGCGGCGCTTATTTAAGCGAACCGATGTACTTTAGTACCCAGCACGGAGATCTGCTTTGCGCGGCGTGCTATGAAAAGGCACAGGATAAAACGATGATCCCACTAAGCGGTGATGAACTGACTGCCATGCGATACATTATTTATTCGGACTTTGAGAAGCTGTTTGGTTTCTCTCTTTCTAAAGACAAATTAAAACGGTTGGGTAAGGTGATTGAAAAGTATGTCCTGTATCAAACCGACCGCACTTATTCTACTTTGGAGTACTTGAAATCACTATAGGACGTGACTGCGCAGTTACGTCACACCCCCATTTTGACGGAGGACAATATGTGGAACATCAAAAAACACTGTAAAGCTTTAGAGCTTGACAAGGTGCTGGAGATGCTGGCAGAAACCGCTTCCTGTGAGGAATCTCGGGAAAAGGCACTGCTGTTGACACCCCAGACTGATCTGGTAAAAGTGCAGGAAGAAATGAACAAGACTGCATCGGCGCATTCGTTGCTGCAGCGGTATGGTGCGCCGGCAGTTTATCAGCTGCACAACTGCGCTGCCCCTTTGAATCGGGCCAGGGCGGGGGCGGCAATCTCTCCTAAGGATTTGTTGGGGATTGCTCAAATTTTGCGCAACGCCAAAAGCCTTGCGGACTGGAGAAAACGCTGCGACGAAGACACTACCCCTATAGACGAGGCCTTTGAGGAACTGCAGCCTAACAAGGCGCTGGAGGAGAGGATTTCCTCCACCTTTGTTTCGGAGGAGGAGGTTGCGGATTATGCCAGCCCTGCTTTGGCTGATATTCGTCGGAAAATTCGGGGACATGAACAGAAAATCCGGACACAGCTGGATCATATGATCCATTCTGCCGCTTATCAAAAGTATCTGCAGGATCAGATTATTACCATCCGGGATGGGCGGTTTGTGATTCCGGTGCGGGCAGAGTATCGGGGTGAGGTAAAGGGACTGGTACATGCGACCTCGTCCAGTGGCTCGACCTTGTTTATTGAGCCTCTTTCCATTGTGGAGGCGAATAATGAGATCCGGGTGCTGGAGGCCAAGGAGGAAACGGAGATTCAGCGGATTATTTTGGAGCTTTCCAATCTGGTAGGGGAGAACTCTGCTGGGATTATGGACAGCTATGGTGCGATTATTGCGCTGGATTTGGTCTTCTCAAAGGCACGGCTGGCGGATACCATGCGTGCCGTTGCACCGGAGCTGAACGGGGAAGGAAAAATTGAGCTGAAAAAGGCGCGGCATCCCTTGATTTCCAAGGAGAAGATTGTGTCGATCGATATTCGGCTGGGGCAGGAGTTTGATACTTTGGTGATAACCGGCCCCAACACCGGTGGTAAAACTGTAGCGCTGAAAACCTTGGGCCTGTTTACCCTGATGGCCATGTGTGGGCTGATGATTCCCGCAAATTATGGCAGCCAGCTTTCGGTTTTTAATAAGGTGCTGGCGGATATTGGCGACGAGCAGAGTATTGAGCAGAGTTTGTCCACCTTTTCGGCCCATATGACTAATATTATCCGGATTTTTGAGGAAACGGATGACCGTACATTGGTGTTGCTGGATGAGCTTGGTGCAGGCACTGACCCGGTTGAGGGCGCAGCTTTGGCTATTTCCATTATTGAGCAGCTGCGGATGCGGCAAGCGAAGATTGGTGCGACGACCCATTATGCCGAGATGAAGGTATTTGCCCTGCAAACCGACGGGGTGGAAAATGCCTGCTGTGAATTTGATGTACAGACTTTGCAGCCTACTTATAAACTGCTGATTGGTATTCCTGGGCGCTCCAATGCTTTTGCCATTACTGAGCGGCTGGGGATGGACAGGGAAATTGTGGAACGGGCAAAGGAGCTGATTTCCAGTGAAAATTCCCGGTTTGAGGACGTAGTGACTGATTTGGAGCGCTCACGTCAGGAATTGGAAATGGAGCGGAAGCTGGCTCATCAGGCTACCTTGCAGGCAGAGGCTCAGCGCAAAAAGGTTCAGGAGGAACGCCGCCGATTTGAAGACAGTAAGGATCAAGAGGTGGAGAAAGCCAGGCAGCAGGCTCAAAAGCTGATTGAACAGGTGCAGGAGGAGTCTCGTCAGCTGTTGGCCCAACTGGATGAAGTTTTGAAAGCCAGAGATCAGGAGGACTTTACTCAACTTGCAATGAACACCAAAGTGGCTTACCGTACCAGCATGAAAAAACTGCAGCAGCTGGCAGATCCGGTTACTGGGCGGGCTTCCTCCAGGTCGGAGTATCAGCCGTCCCGGGCGATTAGAAGGGGAGACGCTGTACTGCTGACCCAGGTGGGCAACAAGGAGGGCACAGTTCTCTCAGATCCGGATGGCGCCGGGATGGTGTTGGTGCAGACCGGGATTATCAAAACCCGGGTGCCTTTGGCAGAGCTACGGCTGGCAGAGGGCAAAAACCACCGGGTAGCAGTAAATTCACGCAGTGTACGAAATGTGCGCAGTGACGTCAACAAAGCTCAACGGGATGCCAGTATGGAACTGGATGTGCGGGGCCAAACTGTGGATGAAGCGCTGATTGAGGTTGACCGCTTTTTGGATAACGCCGTGCTGTTGGGGCTGAAAACTTTGACTGTAATTCACGGTAAGGGTACTGGAGCACTGAGGGCAGGAATTCAAACCCATCTGCGGAAGCACCCTAATGTGAGGACCTTTCGTTTGGGAGTTTACGGCGAAGGGGAGAGCGGCGTAACGGTAATTGAACTGAAGTAAATGCAGCGGTAAAAAGCAGCCTTCCGCCGGGATTTCGTTGCGGGAGGCTGCTTTCGCAGAATATGTCAGGACAGTTTGCGCAGGTTATTTTCGTTTTTGGATTTGACGTCCGGTGTCCGGGTTGGTGGTCTTTTCGCTTTGGAGATTCCGCTGTTGCCGGCGAACTTCCATGGGGATGTCATACAGTTTGGTGTAGGAATCCGCTTCAGCCGGGTTGGCAGGCGGGGTAGGGATTAAACCGGTGCACTCCGTCGTGGAGGCTACAGGGGCGGTTTCATCCAGCCACCCCTCGGCCTGGGGGCGGTTTTGGGGCTTTTTCGGTAATTTTTCAGGCTTCATATAAGCAACACTTCCTTTCCTTTTTGGACGCAGCTGCGGCGGGAATCTTTGCGGTTCTGCCAGCAGGCTGCCCGCTTGT
>CATJLA010000170.1 GCA_949741215.1 uncultured Oscillospiraceae bacterium | reverse complement strand
GAGGACGCACTTTGTACCGCTTTTCAACTGTGGTGACTATATTGTGTAGATCTAAGCAGGTCAAAGTAAAATGATACAGCTCGGTATTTTCTCTGATATGGTCAGGATTGCTGGAGCCCGGGATAACACCACTCCCTTTTGCAGATTCCATCTCAAAATCACCTGGACTGAGGACACTCCATGCGCCTCAGCAATGCCGGAGATCACCTCGTCCCCTAATAACCCCCACCGTGTGCCCCGGCCTTCCAGGGGATACCAGCCCTGGACCACAATGCCCAGGTTCTGGATGTAGGGGATCACATCATTCTCCTGATAATAGGGATAAATCTCGTTCTGTACCAATGCCGGGGTGATGGTCACCTGGGGCAGGAACTCCTCCAGTTTTTTCACATACCAGCATACCAGTTGGACAGGCCCAGGGAACGGATTTTTCCATCCTCCACAAACTTCCCCATAGCCTGATACGCTTTCACATCGTTCTGATCAGGGTGGTGCAGTAGCATCATATCCACATACCCCGGTTCAGACACGCCTGGATGAACTGCTCCAGTTTTGCCATCTCGCTGCCCGGATAGATTTTTGTAATGACGAAAATATCTTCTCGTTTGAGGCCCAACTCCTCCATGGTCTCCCGCACGGCTTGGCCGACCTCCTCATCAGAGATGTACTGTCAAGTGTGTTTGTAGACTTTTTTATGAAAAAGTGAAAGTGAAGAGGGTGTCCTTTGGGAGTGTAATATTCAGAGCGGATGCCTTATACAGCTTTTTTATAAAATAAGAAATATATTGAATTGGCGCAGAAGAAAACAAGGAGCAGTTTCGTCCTAAAAACAGGAGTGGAGGCAGCAAAAGGCAAGGGTGGCTGCCCGTGCGGACAGCTGCCCTTGCTATAGCTTGGTTATTCCGTTAAGCCGGCCTTTGCCATTAAGCCCCGCAGAGCGTTGGCAGCTGCTCCAAACAGTCGGGCACCGTCCGATTCCGCCGCTTTTTGGAGGATGTCGGGCTCGCTTTCTAAGGCGGTAAAGCCTATAAAGTGGCACAGGTGGGGCTCCAACGAGAGGAAACCGGTGTAATCTCTGGCAGCTAAGGCTTTTAGTACCTCTAAGACGCAGCCGTCTCCTTCGCCAGCGGGTACCACGTGATGATCCGAGTACAGAGCGTCCTTGATGTGCATATAGGTAAAGTAGGGGGCAAGGGTTTCGTAGGCATGAGGGTAGACGGTATCGTCACACTGAACAAAGTTGGCAGGATCAAAGGTAACCCGCAGCAGGGGGGAATGGATGGTTTTTACAAGGTCCAGGCAGCGGTCCGCTGTGTCGCCGTAGATGCCCTTTTCGTTCTCGTGAAGGAGGATAACGCCCCGGCCCTGCGCCGCGGTGACAAAGGACTGCATCCGCTCTAAAACAGGCTCGCGAAAATCGGCGGGTGCTTCGTCCTTGGGGAGGTAGAAGCTGAACAGCCGGATGTAAGGGGCTTCCAGCAGCTCCGCTAGGTCCAGCGCATGGCGGAACTGTTCTAAGTGGGGGGCAAAAGGGTCGTCAATTTTGATTTTGCCTATAGGGGAGCCGATGGCCGACAGGGAGAAGCCCCGTTCCTTTAGCTGGGCCTTGATAGCTTTGGCTTCCTCCAGGGTGCAGTCGCACAGGTTTTTGCCGTTAACGCCCCGCATTTCGATATGGCTGATGTTCAGCTTTTCTAGGACGTTCATCTGGACGGCAAGGTTGCGGTCAATTTCATCGGCAAAGCCGGAAAGAGTGATTTTGCTCATGGGGTTTCCGCCTTTCTTCATGATAAATAGCAGTCAGTTGCTTTGGAGGATTGGGCAGTTTCAGTATAGCATTTTCGTCCTGGAGTGACAATATAAAAATGTGCGGAAATCTTTTGCTTTTGTGGGGTTATGAGTTCGCCGTTTTGGTGACGGAACTGCGCTTTGGGTTTTTCGCCCTTACTTTTGCCCCTGCTGTTGACGGAGGTTGATCGCCTTGATCTGAGCGGGATCCAGCTTTGGCTGGCGGTCCGGGGTAAGCAGGCCGTTGATTTCCTGCAGGACGTCTGTCAGCTGAGTGTAGCAGTACCCCTGGCAATAGGAAATTTCATGAATGGCCTCGGTAACGCCCTGGAAGCGGGAAAGAAATGCCTGCTGGTCTGTTACCTTTTCGTGATAGCCCCAGGTTTCCATGCCTCCCAGCTCCCCTTGGAGACCGATGTTTTGAAAGGCGATGCCGCCATATTCCGTTACCAAGAACGCCTCGGCGCCGGTAGGAGTTTCGGTGTTGGCATAGGTGGGGAGCTGGTCGCAGCAGGAGGCTTCCACAACGGCGCGGCTGGCAAAATGCCGGGCCATTTCCTCCTTTTCCGCCGTGTAATCATGGAGGGCGCAGAGGTCGGTGGTGGTTTGTTCCCAGCCGTCGTTGCCGGAGCAGAGACGAGTACCGTCGGCAGCCTTGGTGAGATGGTAAAGCATCCGGCCTGTTTCCTGCTGGCGGTGGCTGGTGTAGATATTGCGCACCCCCCAGCTTTCGTTCAGCGGTACCCAGGTAATAAGGGAGGGGTGATTAAAGTCCCGCTCGATAAATCCAAGCATGGTTTGTGCCAGGTTAGCAACGGTTTCGTTGGTAAACTCATAGGGACTGGGCAGCTCACCCCACACCAGTACCCCCATTTTATCCGCCCAGTAGTAGTAGCGGGGATCCTCCAGCTTTTGGTGCTTCCGGGCGCCGTTGTAGCCGAAATCCAGGGTATACTGCAGGTCCCGGCGGATGGCTTCGTCGCTAGGCGGGGTGATGAGAGAATCGGGCCAGTAGCCTTGGTCCAGCACTAGCCGCTGGTAAAGGGGGCGGTTGTTCAGGTAAACCTTGCCGCCCCGCAGCTCCACCTTTCGCATACCGAAATAGGTGCCCACTTCGTCCACAACCGTGCCGTTTTGCAGCAGACGTACCTGCAGGTCGTAAAGCGCCGGGTCCTCCGGGTTCCAGAAGCGGATGGGGTCCAGGCACCCTTTTTCCGGCATATACACCGGGATTTGGGTGCAGCGCCCCTCCATGGTGGCGGTGACGGTTTTTTTGACCTTGCCCTCAAAGGAAAGGGCAAGCTCCACCTCCAGGGGCTGGGCGGGGCAGCGGTCCAGGGTAATTGCGGCGGTGAAGCTGTAGCTATCAATATCCGGAGTGATGTGGATTGTGGTTAGGGCATATTCGCCTGTTGCTTCCAGATACACCGTTTGCCAGATACCGGAAACAGGGGTGTACCAGCAGCCCATCAGTCCCCGGTTCCAGTACTGCTTGCCCCGAGGCTGGGTACAGTCCGGGTAGTCCTCCACCCGGAGGCAGAGGTCGTTTTCTTCCTCTTGCAGAAAGGGGGTGATGTCTAAGGCAAAAGGGGTATATCCCCCGGTGTGGGAGCCGGCCATTTGCCCGTTGACGTAAACGGAGCATCTGTAGTCCACTGCGCCAAACCGGAGCAGCACCCGTTTGCCTTGCATTGCCTCTGGAACGGTAAAGGTGCGACGGTACCAGATAACGGGGTGGATTTCGTCGGTAGGGCCAAGGCCGCTCAGCTTGGTTTGGTAGGCAAAGGGTACGGTGATGGTGAGGGGGAAGCAGACGCCGGGTTTCATCCAGCCGGAGGAAAGCCCCTGGTCGGCATCGTCATAGGCAAACTGCCAAGGGCCGTTCAGGTTATAAAAGGTTTGGCGGACGAAATCAGGGCGGGGGTGCTCCGGCCGGGGAATGTTCTGTGGGGAATGGCAGCTCATAGGGCAAACTTCCTTTCGTTACAGCATGATTGGGGGCAGAAAAGGAGGCCGGAAAAATTTTGGCATTCCTTTTTCCGGCCTCCTTTTCTAAAATTTCAGGAGGTATCTAAAATGTGGGGGAGCAAAGTTATGTTTACTGGTTTGCTTCATACAGGGAGGCATACTCGGCTGCGATGTCGTCACCGCCCTGCTTACGCCACTGTTCCAGGCGGCTGTCGTACTCGGCTTTGTCGATCTCGCCCATGATATACAGGGTTTTGGCATCGCTGAGTTGAGTGTCCAGTTCCGCGCCGATGTCGTTGTAGAGATCGGAGATCAGGCCTAGAGAATCGTTGGCTACAGCGTAGGGGGCGTTTTCCTCAATGATTTCCAGGTTGCGCTGGGCGCCATAGGTGAGTTCAACCGGCATGGTGCGCAGGTGAGGCCAGCGAACTGCCAGAGGCACGGTATATGGGCCGTTGATCTTATCGTTAAAGTAGCTGGTAGCGGCTTCATCCTCTATCGGGATGGCAACGCCGTCCACAATGTTATAGTTGGTGCCCTCTACACCCAATGCCAGCAGGTTGCACATTTCCTCGTCCGCCAGACGGTCAAAGATATTGATGACTTTATCCAAAGTAGCCTTGTCCGGGATCGCTTTTTTGCTGAACAGCAAAACGCCGTTGTTGCCTCTGCCGGCACTGGTGTAGATGCTGCCGTCCTCGTTGGCAAACACATTAGAGGCGTGAAGCACCGCTTCCTTTTGGACCATTCTGGGGGTAAAGGTGCTGATGTCGGTGCTGACGTCAAAGTAGACACCGGCACGGCCTTCCACAAAATCGTTTTCGTAGTCAGCACGTTCCCGGATGGCAAATTCCGGATGGATTGCCCCTATGGAGAACAGCTCCCGGCAGATTTCCAGCGCCTGGGTATGTTCCTCTGAAAACTCGGACTTGATCATCTTGCCGTCCTCATAGCGCCAGCCGTTGGGTGCGCCCAAAAAGATGGAGAGGCCGCCCAAGGGGTTGGTGATACAGGCGTAGGTATCGTTTGCACCGTTGCGATCCGGGTCACCGGTAGTAAAGAGCTTCATCATTTCGATCAGCTCGTTTACCGTTTTAGGGTCATCCAGGCCAAGATTCTGCAGCCAGTCGTAACGGTAAAGCACGGCATCCCGGGAGATGCCCCGTTCCAGCGGCAGGCCGTACAGACGTCCCTCAATGGCGTAGTTGCTCAAAGCTGCGGGGTTGATGTCTTTGAAATTATCCAGGTTATAAATGTAGTCGGTAACGTCCCAAAATTCGTCGCTGCGCATGGCGTCGATCATGTAGCTTTTGCTCAGCTGGCTGCCGCCTACGTTGGCTACCATGGGCATATCACCGCTGGCAATTAAGGTGGGCATCATTTCGTGCAGCACGCTGCCGGAATAAGCGCTGATTTTGAAATCCACCCCACCTACATAGTCCTCAATCATTTTTTCAATCTCATTGCCATCCGGCGGAAATTCAACAACGGAGCAGCCCAGGTACATGGTTACAACTAAGGGTTCCTCATTCGTCACCGCTGAGGAGGACTGGGATTGGGACTCAGAGGAACTGCCGCCGGCTGCAGAGGAGCTTTGCTGCCCCTGGTTGGAAGAACAGCCTGCCAGCAGCATACACAGCGCTACAGAGAAAGAAAGCAGCTTGCGCAGAGGATTCTTTTTCATCATAAAACTCTCCTTTTTTATTTTACAGCGGACGGAACTGCAAAGGTTCGGCTTTGCACCCCGCCGCCTGCATTCGGTGGAAAGGTGGGCCTACCCTTTTACAGCCCCTACCATAATACCCTTGGCAAAGTGTTTTTGCAAAAATGGGTACAGGCATACAATGGGGACAGTTGCTACCAGCACTACCGCCATTTTAATGTTGGTGGACAAAAGTGCAACTTCGCTTTCCACAGCGGCTTCGTCCCCAATACTGGAGGATACATACACAATCTGCCGCAAAAGCACCTGAATCGGCCATTTGTTGCTGTCCGGGATGTAAAGCAGGGCGGACATATAAGTATTCCACAAGCCTACCGCATAAAACAAGCCAAAGGTTGCCAGTGTTGCGGTAGAAAGGGGCATAATAATTTTGAACAGCAGGGTAAGCTCTGGGCAGCCGTCCACCCGGGCGCTTTCCTTAATTTCTGCCGGGATGCTTTGATAGAAGTTTTTCATGATAATCAGGTTAAAGGGGCTAATCAGCCCGGGGATTACCAAGGACCACAGGGAATTCATCAAACCGGTGCCCTTTACCACGAAGTAGGTGGGAATCATGCCGCCGCTGAACAGCATGGTGAAGATTACCAGGTTCAAAACCAGCCTGCGGCCCGGCACCCAGGTTTCGGAAAGGGCATAGGCCATCATGCTGGTGAAAAACAGCTTCACTAACGTCCCAGCAATGGTGATATAGAAGGAATTGCCCAGGCTGCGGGTTAGGGTACTGGTGGAAAAGATGTACCGGTAGCCATCCAAGGTAAAGTTGGAGATGGTAAACCCGGGCGTCATGGAAAGGGAGGAGGCGATTACATACCAAAATGGAAGCAGGCAGGCCAATGAGAACAGGCCGATAATGCCGTAGATAAACAGATCGCCTGCGGAAAAGCGCTTTTTGCTTACGGCTTGCATCGGGGTTCCTCCTTTCAGTAAATATCTTCGTCGGTAAGCTTTTTGCTCAGCCAGTTGGCGGTAACCACCAAAATCAGCCCTACTACTGACTTAAACATGCCCACCGCTGTGGAAAAGCTGTATTTGCCGTTAAGTACCCCCCGCTGGTAGACATAGGAGTCAAATACCTCAGACACATTGCGGTTGATAGCGTTGCTTAACAGCAAGGTTTTTTCCAGCCCCACGTCCAGCAGGTCCCCCAGGCGGAGCACCAGAGTTGTCATAATAATCGGCAGGATGGAGGGGATGGTGATGTACCACATCTGCTTCCAGCGGCCGGCGCCCTCCAGCATGGAGGCCTCATACATCTGTACATCCACATTGGACAAGGCTGCAAGGTAGATGATGGTACCCCACCCTGTGCTCTGCCACACCCCTAAGCCTACAAACAGGGGGCGATAGGAGGCTTCGTTCATCAGGATGTTTACCGGCTCCTGCCCCAGGCTTTTCAGGATGACGTTCAGGATGCCGCTATCCACCGAAAACAGCTGGTAAGCGATGGAGCAGACCACTACGGTAGAAAGGAAATGGGGCAGGTACATAATGGTTTGAGTAACACGCTTGTAAGCACTGTGGCGGACCTCGTTTAGAAACAGGGCCAGAATGATCGGCGCCGGGAAGGACCAAAGCAGGCTTTGCAGAGAGATAATCAGGGTGTTGAAGAAAAGCTTTTCAAAGGAACCGTAGCCGAAAAACTGCTTGAAATGCTTTAAGCCTACCCAGGGGCTCCCTAAAAAGCCAAGGCTGGGGGAATAATCCTGGAAAGCCGTGATCAGTCCGAACATGGGGATATACTTATAAATAATAAAATAGATCAGGCCAGGGAGCATCAGCAGGTAAAACCACCGTGCTTTCCAGATCCGCCGGCTCAGGGTATTGCCACCAGAGGCGGAGGCTGCTTTGGGTTTCATAATAAATTCTCCTTTCCTGCAGAAGTGGATTTCAGCACTTTTTGCTGTTAGTATCAGCATACAGTGAAATTCTTTTGTAGAAAAGGTTAAAAACCCGAAAACAAGGGACAAAATTCTCTTTTCCGGGAGGACAAATTTTCAGGTAAGGGACAAATTGCCGTATTTTCTTGTTTTTATCGGCGCCGGCATGCTATACTTTAGGTAACAGAAAAACAAGCTGCAGTGACGTCCCCCCAGATGGCAGGGGAAGGGAGGCTTTGAGGTTGAAAAGAAGATGGAACTTTTTTGGTATGCCGGTTATTCCGTTTTTGCTGGCAATGCTGCTTTCGGTTTCGATGATCCTGTTTATCCACTACAGAACCATAACAGCCATGCAGGAGGATGTAAAAAAGAGCCGGCTGCAGCTTGCCAATAACGTGGCAAGCGGAATCGGTACGCTGCTGGAGCAGGCTAGCATGAACGCCACCAGCCTGGCCCTGCAGCTGGATAAAGCCCTCGCCTTCAAAAGCCAGTCGCTGGCTATTTACAACAATACTATTGATCAGCTGGTGAACATCCAGGTGAGCAACGAAATCATGCTGAACCCGATGATCAGCAGAGGATATGTATTCCTGTTTGATGAAAACCGGCTGTTTAATACCAGCAGCGCCGTATATAAGGCGGACGAATTCTACAACCGGTATCTGCGGATCAACAATGAGAGCTACGGGGAATTCCAAAGCTACTACACCCAAAACTACTTCAGCGGCAGCTTAGTGCCGGATGTAAGCATCGGTTACATGGACGAGCTGCATCAAGGGTGGCTGATGGCCCAAAGTGTGCCGGCGGATCCTACCCAGAAAATCCGGGGGGTGATCTTTTTTCTGCTGGATACCTATAATCTGGAGCAACGACTGCGGGAAGGGGTGGCGGACGGCGACTCCCTGTGTATGCTGGCGGACGAAAGCGGAGCGATTTACGTCTGCCAAGGCCGCAATAACCAGTGGACTGGGGAACAGGTGGCATTTTTGCTGGAGCAGGTATCCAAAGAGCCATTGGGGTGCCAGACTATTCAGGGGAAGGATGGCACCAAATACATGACGGTTTCTGCCGAGAAGATGAACCTGCTGGTGGTTACCGTCCAGCCTATGGGAAACGCCATGAGCGATCTGACCTACTATAACTTCAGCGTAATGCTGACCTGCTTTTGTATTCTTGCTTTTGCGGTGGCTACGTCGTTGTATTCGGCGCGGCGGAGCGTGCGCTCGGCCCAAACTGCTATGAGCAGTATTTCGCCGGAAAACCAGCCGGAAAATGCCGAAAATATCTTTGAATATATGCGGAAAGCCATTTTGTCCGCCCAGGAAAAGGAACTGCTGCTTTCCGCCCATGCGGACCAGCAGCAGGAGCTTTTGCGCACTATCTTCCTGAAAAGGCTGCTGCAGGGGGAGTTTTTGCTGGAATCGGACCTGCTGCGGGAACAGCAGCTGGCAGGTTTTTTTCTGCAGGGGAACTATTACGTCGTGCTAGTGCTCCACTTTTGGCAGCCAGATCAGCCTACGCGGGAAACCTGCCGGGAGGTAGAGCATATCCTGACAGCGGAGTTTGGAAAGGAAACGATCCGGCTGGCAGAAATGTCGGCAAATAATCTGGCTTGCCTGCTTCTTTCGGAGGAGCAGGATTTGCGGGAAGGGATTGAATCGGCAGCGGAGATCCTTTCCGCTCAGATGAATCTGACCTGCTTTGTCAGCAATACGGTAACCCTGTGCATGGAGATTCCCCGTGCCTACCGGGAGGCCAGCATGATGATACGGATGCAAAGCAGTTACGCCGGCCCCCTGATGTGGTACTGCGATCTGTTTCAGGATGATGCCATGTATAACTTTGAATACAGCCAGTATGTGGAAACCAAGCTGCGTAACACCATCGCCGCAGGAAATGAGCAGGGAGCGGAACAGATTTTGGACGATCTGTACCAAAACAGCATAAAGGACGGCGTTCGCTCTGCCCATGTGCTGCGCTTTTTTGCCTATGACCTGTACCGGCTGGTAAACCATATGGGCGGCGGGGAGAACAGTCAGGAGAAAAAGGAGTTCCGGAGCCATTTGCAGGAAAAGATGGATATGGTCATCGATCATCCTCAAAAATTCGACAGCTTTTTTGAGGAGGTCAAAGGCTTTTGCCTGGAAATTTGCCGCCAGAACCGCCAAAGCCAGCAGAACGACAAGAATGAGCTGATTACCCAGGTGCAGGAATACGTCAACAGGGAATTTGCTAACCCTCTTTTAAGTGTAGGTGCCATTGCGGAGCAGTTTAAGCGTTCGGATAAGTACCTATCCCAACTGTTCCGAGAGCAAACAGGTGAAACTATCAGCAGCTATATTGAAGCCAAGCGGTTAAGTCACGCCTGCCATTTGCTGGAAACCACTGATATGACAGTGAATGAGATTGCTTTGGCTTCCGGTTATGCTCTGACACATACCTTCCGGGTAGCTTTCAAAAAGAAAACTGGCATTACTCCGGTACAATGGAAAAATCGCTGAGGGCTTTGCGGCGATCAAAACTACTATAAACTGTCAACGCCGAAGAAATTTTGTCGTTTTTCGGTGGGGGTAACTGAATCAGTCACTTCCTTGCTGGAAAAGAGTGTTCATGATTTGCTGTTTTTAGCGCATAAATTCTTTACGCTCTTTGAGCTGATAGGACTCGCCCTTGATGTTGATTACGGTGCAGTGATGCAGTGCACGATCCAGGATGGCGGAGGCGATGGTAACGTCGGCAAAGACCTCATTCCACTGGGAGAAGGTCTTGTTGCAGATGAAGACGGTGGACGTTTTCTCATACCGCCTGGCAATGAGCCACAGAAAACCGGCCTTGTATCTGATGAAAAAACCGTCAAAAAATATCAATGTGCATAAATATGAAAATATCGCGGAGCGAAAAAATTGGAGCAGGCTACTGCAACAATTTTTTCGCTCCTTTTTTGTTATACAGCCGTTTTAACAGTC
>CATJLA010000169.1 GCA_949741215.1 uncultured Oscillospiraceae bacterium | reverse complement strand
TTCCTCCATCCCGGTAACAGTAATGCTGGCTTCTTCCCAGCATTCCTCGGGAATTCCAATCGGCAGTTCCGTCACAGAGCCGCAAAAACTTCTTCCCGGCTCAATCAAATGCCCGGGCTTCCTGCACTCAAAGGCTAAGGTAATGTCCGCCTTCACCGCGCCGTTGGCAGCCCGGCCGGTATCCGCCTCTACACCACTTGGCAGATCCAACGCAACCACTGCCCCGGTAGAGCCGTTAATCAGCTCAAAAATCTCCTTGTGCTTCTGGTCTAATTCTCCCCGGAACCCAGTGCCATAAACCCCATCCACTACCAGATCCACCGCACTGGCCAGCTGCTCAATCCGGTCCTTCACCTGATCGTATTCAAAAATCAGCGCACCCAGCTCCTTGGCCTCCACCAACGTCCCGCTGGCCTCCTCGGTAACCGGGTATCCGTCCGTTAAAGCCACCACGACATGAGCGCCTGCCTCCAGTATTCTGCGCGCAATTACAAAACTGTCACCGCCGTTATTGCCCTTGCCTGCAAAAATCAGGCAGCGTTTTTCCTCCAGATCCATGTGGCCCTTCAAAAAATCCGCCGCGGCGTTGCCGGCGTTTTCCATCAGGCCGCGGTAGCTCATCCCATAGTTTAAGGAACCTTCCTCCAGCCCCTTCATTTCCTTTGCCGTAACTACCTTAATCATGCTCTGTTCCTCCTTCTGTCTTCCGGCGCAGCCCTACCACTACGGCGCAGGCGTACTCCTGGGTATGGCTTACGCTTACCGAGAGCTCCAGCCCCTTTGCCTGGACCATCGCCAAAGCCTTACCGGTAAGCTCCAGATACGGCTTACCCAGCTCGTCCCGCAAAAGCTGAACCTCCGGCAGGGCAAAGCCCCGCACCCCGGTGCCCATTGCCTTGGAGAACGCCTCCTTCGCCGCAAAATTGGCCGCAGCAGAGGCCGCCGCCCCCTTTCCCTTCTGCCCAAAAAGCGCCTGCTCCTTTACGGAAAAAACCCTCGTCATAAAACGAGGGCTTTGCATACTGCGGCGCATCCGGCTGATCTCCAGCAGATCAATCCCTGTAACCAGAGAACTCTCTTGCATCCCTGTCACCAAACCGCGCTCCTTTTTACTCCGGCTGCGGATTCTGCACCGGCTTTGAAAATTCCAGCAGACCCTGATTCACCCCGTTTAACAACAGACGGGGCACAAAAGGCTTTAAGGCCTCCAGCATCTTCTGGGTTACGTTAAATACCACCAAGGTATGCCCCATAGTTTTGTGCCGCAGGGTTACACACCAGACATCCTTTCCCTGCTCGTCATCGCAGGCAATAATTTTGGTCTGGTATGTTTTCCCCTGATGCTTTACAGGCTCATACTTCTCAAAGGTTTCAAAGTCCTTGCATTTAATGGTGATCAACCGTTTTCTTTTGCGCTGGGCGGTAATTTTATCAATATCCATTTCTCCGTTAGTAATGATATACTCAAATTCCACATTAAAGGAGGTAATCAGGATATAAGCCCCATAAACCGCACCGGCGGCCAACAGCATGGCCACACTGCCCAAACCAAAGGAGGTCAGCAGCGGGAATGCAATCACAATCACGGCAATGGCCGCTACAATCACCCCTAATTTCAGCAGCATCTCCCCGCCTTTATGCTTTTTGGCAATCAGGTATTCCAAAAAAACGTCAGCCATATTTAAGCTCCTTTCCGCTTCCCCGCAGTTTTTCGGAGAGCAGGTTCTCTTTTTGTTTCATAAGGGGACATCCCGCATCGCTTTCGTCCCCGGCATTGCCACAGATACCTTGCGGGTTTTTATCATTGTAGCACAGATGTTTCAGTTTTACAATAAACAAATTGTGACGAAACGCTGCCTTTCCCAAAAATTTTGCCTCTCATTCCACCTGCCGTGCAAGGACGTCATGGGGCACCCAGCCCATCTCGTCCCGGATGTTTTTCACTAAGGCAAAACCCTTGCAGCTGCTGTCCAGCAGGGCAACAGTTTCCCCTTCCTCCACCGTCAGCAGGTGGGAAACGCTGCTTATTCTATACCACCAGCTTCCGTCTTCCCAGTTCATATGCTCGTTTTTCACATATCCGCACCGGTTGGTATTCTTTAGGCGGCAAAAGGTAAAATATTCGCCCTTTCTCAGCAGTTCCAGACGGTAGTGGGGCCACATATCCTGCAGTTCCCAGGTATTTTCTCCCCGCCAGCTTTTCTTCACCTTCACCCGGGGAAAGTCGTCCACACTTTCGTAACAAAACCGGGGCTCATCCCCTTCTAGGGAGATCATCAAGGCGTTCAGCTGATAAACCTCTTTCACCCCGCAGCCGCCGTCAATGCCGATGATTTTCCGTTCCCGGTCAATCAAAACCCTGTTGGAGGGCGGCACCCTGGCCGCATTATAGGCCGGCATATGCCCCACAACCACCCATTTTCCGGTTAAATTCCTGCCGTTCTGCAAAAAGGTCTGGTTCCGGGTGGTATTTCCAACCTCCCCGTTCTGCCAGTCCTCCCGCTCCTCTACCCCGGCATGGACGAACAGAATTCGGTTCGTTTCCAGCACTGCGGGCAGCCCTCGCATCCAGTCCAAGCGCGCTTTGCTGTGCTCCTTTACCGCTGCAACCCGGCTGTTATATTCCGCCTCAGGATAGCCCTCCAGCCCCAACTCGGCAGCCCAGTCCAGCCAAAGATTTGTTGGACGGTTCTTGCAGTATTTCTCAAAATGCTCATACCCCTTGTCCATTAAATCCGGAAGAAACCGCTCAAAATTTCCGGCCAAGCAGAACACGTTGGGCTTTTGGGCAAGCTCCATCACATAATCCAGAGTAGCGGCATTCTGCGGCCCACGCTCCACATAATCCCCAACAAACAGCAGCAGGTCCCGCTCCCCAAATTGAACCTTTTCCAGAAGACGGCGCAGCAGCTCTAAATTTCCGTGCAGATCACTAACCGCAATCAGCCGCTGATAGCCGTCCGTATTCACTGCCCGGATCTCTCTTTGCTCCATCCCTCAACCCTCTTTTTCCCTTATTTTTCTATATGTTGTATTTTACCACAAATTCCCCCATATGAAAAGAATATTTTTCGCAAAGAATAAACGAATCTCCCGCCGGAAAGCCTAATGATCATGAAAATTGCAAAAATCCCCTTGCATCAGCTTAAAAAAGATGCTATACTATGCTTAAATGCATTGACTGAGAGAGTAGAAAACCGTCTTTTCTCCTGCACAGAGAGAGGCGCCTTTGGCTGAAAGCGTCTCATATCCATCGGTTTTTGAAGTTCACTCACGAGCAGCACGGTTCAACGCCCTTTGGGCCTGTAGGCTGTGCCGGTTTCCCTCCGTTACCGGGGATTGGAGTGTTTGCTCTCAAAGCAAAAATCAGGGTGGTACCGCGGAAGCTGAACCGGCTTTCGTCCCTTCTTAAATCATAAGAGGTGGACGAAGGTCTTTTTTATTGCCTTCCCCCATGCACAAAGCATCCGCCTGCAGTTCGTCCTAACCCTATTATTTTTAGGACAGCACTGCCGGCGAGAGGCCCCTGCCCTCATCAAAAACATTCCACAATCACATAAAAACAGGAGGTAAAAGCACAAATGAAAGCCGCATTGGAAGCCATGAGAGAATCGGTCCGGCAGCAGCTGGATTCGGTGAGCGACTTAAAAAACCTGGAGGCCCTGCGGGTAAAATACCTGGGTAAAAAAGGCGAGCTTACAGGAATTTTAAAACAAATGGGCAAGCTTTCCCCCGAGGAACGCCCCTTAATTGGTCAACTGGCCAACGAGGTACGCTCCCAGCTGGACGCCTGGATGGGCGAAACCGAGCAGAAGGTAAAGGAGCAGCTCCAAGCAGCCCGCCTGCAGGCAGAAACGGTGGATATCTCCATGCCCGGCAAAAAGAAGCCTACCGGCGGCCTGCACCCCTTAAACCAAACGTTGGAGGATTTCATTGACATCTTTCAGTCCATGGGGTTTGATGTGGTGGACGGCCCCGAGGTGGAAACCGACTACTACAACTTCCAGGCTCTAAACGTCCCCCAGGACCACCCCGCCCGGGATATGCAGGATACCTTTTTCCTGAACGAAAACCTGCTTCTGCGCTCCCAAACCTCTGCCGCCCAAATCCGCGTGATGGAGCACCGTAAGCCGCCCATCCGTATTATCTGCCCCGGCCGTGTTTTCCGGGCCGACGAGGTGGATGCCACCCACTCCCCGGTTTTCCATCAGGTTGAGGGGCTGGTTGTGGATAAGGGCATCTCTATCTGTGATCTAAAGGGCGTTTTAGAGCAGTTCGCCCGGGAGATTTATGGCCCTGAAACCAAGGTGCGGTTCCGGCCCTCCTTCTTCCCCTTTACCGAGCCCAGCGTAGAGGTGGACGTAAGCTGCCCCGAGTGCGGCCAAAAGGGCTGCCGGGTTTGCAAGGGTACCGGCTGGATTGAAATTTTGGGCGCAGGAATGGTGCACCCAAACGTCCTCTCCGGCTGTGGGATTGACCCGGAGGTTTATTCCGGCTTCGCCTTTGGCATCGGGCTGGACCGGCTTACCACTACCCGCCATAAAATCAGCGACATCCGGCTGTTATTTGAGAACGACCTGCGTTTCCTGAAGCAGTTCCAAAAATAAAGCCTCTCACACCGGCGCCCCCTGGCAGCACCCCTGCAATTCCCCTTACAGCGACGTCCTGCAGCGTGGTACTGCCCAACACAATTTGAAGAAAGGCTGGATAAAAGATGAAAGTATCCCTAAACTGGCTCCGTCGGTATTTGGACATCACTGTCCCCCTCCAGGAGCTTTGCGATAAAATGGTTATGAGCGGCTTTGAGGTAGACGGGCTGGAGGATCTCTCCGCTACCATGCGCAATGTAGTAGCAGGCCGCATTATTAAGCTGGAAAAGCACCCGGATGCCGACAAGCTGCAGATCTGTCAGCTGGATGTGGGCAAAGAAGAACCGGTTCAGATTGTTACCGGAGCCGATAATGTCTTTGAAGGCGCTTTAGTCCCTGTAGCCCTGCATGACTCCCTGCTGCCTACCGGCACCCACATCAAAAAGGGTAAGCTCCGGGGGATTGCCTCCAACGGAATGCTCTGCTCCGGCGAGGAGCTTTGCTTAAAGGAAGCTGACTACCCTGGCGCTGAGGTCTATGGCATCCTGATTTTGAAAGAGGATTGCCCCTGCGGCACCGATATGCGGGAAATTTTGGGCTTAAACGATATTATTATCGACTTTTCTGTTACTGCCAACCGCCCGGATTGTCAGAGTGTTCTGGGAATCGCCCGGGAGGTAGCTGTGGCACTGAAAACTCCGCTTCGTCTGCCGGAACCCAAGTATGCCGTAAAGGGCAGCGGGCAAATCGGGGATTATATCTCGGTTGAGGTTCGGGATATGGACCTCTGCCCCCGTTACTATGGCCGGGTGGTAAAAAACGTCCGCATTGCCCCTTCTCCGGACTGGATGCAGCAGTGCATCAAAGCGGCGGGAATGCGTCCCATTAACAACATTGTAGATATTACCAACTTCGTGATGCTGGAAACCGGCCAGCCTATGCACGCCTTTAATCTTAGTAAGGTGGCCGGCCATCAAATTATTGTCCGTCGGGCTGCCCCTGGGGAGAAAATTACCACCCTGGACGGCAAAAACCACCCCTTAAAGCCGGAAATGCTGGTGATAGCCGATGCCGACCGTCCCTCCTGCCTGGCCGGCGTTATGGGAGGTTTGGAAAGCGAAATTACCGAGGATACTACCGATATTTTCTTTGAGGCCGCCAAGTTCAGACGAGACAGCATCCGGCGCACCTCCCGCACTGTGGGAATGCGTACCGAATCCAGTGCCCGCTTTGAAAAAGGGGTAGATATCACCACTGTGGAATACGCTATGGAGCGCGCACTCCAGCTAATCGACGAGTTGGATGCCGGAGACATTGTTCCCGGCGTTGTTGACCTGAACAACGGTCTTCCCACCCCCAGAAAGCTTACGGTAGAGCCTGCAAAAATCAATAAGCTGCTGGGTCTGCAAATACCGGCGGAAACCATGGCGGAGATTTTGAACCGGCTGGATCTGCCCGCCACCTTGGAAAACGGCGCCCTCACCTGCCTGATCCCCTCCCGCCGGGACGACATCGAAGGCCGGGCTGACCTGGCCGAAGAGGTTATGCGGGTTTATGGCTACCATCATATTGTAGGCACTCCCATCAAGGGTGAAATCGTTCGGGGCAGCCAAACCCCGCAGCGCCAGGCCGAAAGCCTGCTTAAGTCACGCCTGACCGCCCAAGGTGTTTCGGAGATCACTACCTATTCCTTTATCAACCCCAAGGCCCTGGATCTGCTGGGCTTGCCGGAGGATGACCCCCGCCGCAGTGCCGTCCCGCTGCTTAACCCTTTAAGCGAGGAATACTCAGTACTGCGCACCCAGCTTGTTACCAGTATGCTTACGGTACTGGCCACCAACTGCAACCGCAAAAACCCTTCTGCCCGCCTGTTTGAGCTGAGCAAGCGCTTTGAGCCCAAGTCTCTGCCCCTTACCGAGCAGCCGTTGGAGCTGCCGGTTCTTTCCATTGGCCTGTATGGGGCTGAGGAGGACTTCTTCACCCTTAAGGGCCTGGTAGAGGAGGTTTTCGCCGCCTTCGGAGCCGAGCCGGACTATCTCCGTTCCGCCGAGCCTTTCCTCCATCCCGGCCGGCAGGCCAAAGCTGTTATAGGGGACGAAGCGCTTGCCGTATTCGGAGAGCTTCACCCCAAAACTGCCGAAAAATTTGGCATCGGAACAAAAGCTTATGTGGCAGAAATACAGCTTTCCCGGCTTTATCAGACGTCGCGGGAGCTTGTTATCTACAAGCCTCTCCCCAAGTTCCCTGCTGTAGAGCGGGACCTTGCCCTGCTGTGTGACCAGGAGCTGCCGGTACAAACCATGGAAAAGGCCATTAAAAAGGCCTGCGGCAAGCTGCTGGAAAAGGTAGAGCTGTTTGACGTCTACCAGGGCCAGCAGATTGCGGAGGGCAAAAAGAGCGTGGCCTTCTCCCTGCTGCTGCGTTCCCCGGATAAAACCCTTACCGACCAGGATGCCGACAGCGCCATGAACAAGGTGCTTAAGGCCATGGAAGAGCTTGGTGCGTCCATCCGCTCCTGAGCATCTGCCTAAATCATGCAAAAAAGCCTCATGTATGCAAAAATACATGAGGCTTTTTCCTTTAGGTATTCCAATTCCAATTAAACAGGTCTTTGCTGTCCTATCAGCGGGCAGTTATTTTTTCCAGTTAATCGGGAACTGCAGCTTCAGCCAATTGCAACATAACTCCATCCACTGAGCGCAGTGAGGCTCCGGCGAGAACACCTCCTCAGTGGCCAGCGAGAGCCCATGCCCCCCTACCGGGAAAACATGGTATTCAAAGGGGATGCCTTCCCTACGCAGTGCCGTCAAAAACAGCAGACTGTTCTCCATTGGTACCGAAAGATCAGTAAAGGTATGCCACAAAAATGCAGGCGGTGTATGAGGTCCTACCTGCTTCTCCAGTGAGAACAGCTCCAGCTTCTCCGGATCAGTCCCGCCGCCGGTTACCCAGTTAATGGTACCGGAGTGCCCGTACTTCGGGTCTGAGGTAATTACCGGGTAGCATAAAATCATTCTGTCCGGACGGCACAGCGCCCCGCAGTTCCCCACTCTTTCCTGCACCTCCGGATGATTCCACAGCGTTCCGGCACTGGCCACCAAATGCCCGCCGGCAGAAAACCCGCATACCGCAATCTGATCCGGCACCACCAGCCATTCCCTGCTGTTCTCCCGAATCATCTTAATTGCTGTCAACAGCTGAACCAGGGGGTTAAAATTAGCGGCCTTCTCTTTTACGGCGTAGTCCAACACAGCAGCATGGTAGCCCTTTTGATAGAAACTCATAGCAATCGGCTCCCACTCCCGATGAGAAACAATGGAATACCCACCGCCGGGCACTACCAAAACCATTGGCCTGGGCGGCAGAATATGATCGTCATAATTACCGGGATGAAGATACAGCTCCAAAGTGCCGTTGTTTTCAAGCGAAAATTGCATCTGTTTCATAGAACAAATTCCTTTCTGACAATAAAGTGTCCTTATCCTTATCATACCGGTTTTTTGCTGGTCTGTAAAGCAAAATTTCCAAAGATTCTGCCGCAAATACGAAGGATCGCCATGCTTTTGGATGCACATGCGCACAAACAAGCAGCCCCGACAGGTAATTCGTCAGGGCTGCTTACCTGCAGACAATAACGCCGCAGTTACGTCCTAAAAGAGTGGATTAAAGAAGATCGTTGCGGATGATGTCCTCAAAGGTTTCCCTCTTAACCACCACACGGGCCTCCGTGCCGTTTACCAGCACCATGGCAGGCTTAGGAATCCGGTTATAGTTGGAGGACATGGAGTAGTTATAGGCTCCGGTGGAAAATACCGCCAGAGTATCTCCCGGGGCCACCTCCTGGATCGGCATGTTTTCTCCTAACAGGTCTCCGCTTTCACAGCACTTGCCTGCAATAGTGACGGTGCGCACCTTGGGCTGAGCCGCTTTGTTGGCGATCACAGCTTCATATTCCGACTGATAGAGGGCGTAGCGAGGATTATCTCCCATGCCGCCGTCCACCGAAACATAAGTGCGAATACCGGGAATTTCCTTGACGCCGCCCACCTGGTACAAAGTAACTCCCGCAGTGCCCACAATGGAACGGCCAGGCTCAATGACGATAAAAGGCAGCTTTAAGCCTGATTTTTGACAGATATTATGTACAACCTGGGATACCTTTTCCATATACCGCTCATATTCCACCGGCTTATCCTCGGGAACATATTTTACCCCAAAACCGCCGCCTAAATTCAGCTCGGTAATTTCATATCCATGCTGCTCCTTGATCTGGCGGATAAAATCCAACATTATCTGAGCCGCATGTTCAAAAGGATCAATATCAAAAATCTGAGAGCCAATATGGCAATGCAGCCCGACGAGAGTGATATTGGGCAGTGCAATCGCCTTTTTTACGGCTTCCATGGCCTCCCCTGTCTCCAGCGCAAAGCCAAACTTGCTGTCAATCTGGCCGGTACGGATAAACTGGTGTGTGTGGGCCTCTACTCCAGGTTTAATACGGAACAGAATTTCCGCCTGGCAATTCTGGGCCTTGGCCAGGCTGTTCAGCAGCTCCAGCTCAGTAATATTATCCACGACGATTCTGCCTACATGATGCTCCAACGCCAAAAGCAGCTCCTCCACGGTTTTGTTGTTGCCATGGAAATATACCTTTTCCATGGGGAAATCTACCGAAAGAGCGGTGTACAGCTCGCCGCCGGAAACCACATCCAGCCCTAAGCCTTCCTCTTTCACAATCTGGCAGATGGCTCTGGTGCAGCAGGCTTTGCTGGCGTAGCAGGCAAGGCCGTTGCCGCCGTAAAAGGCATCAATGGATTTTTTGTAGCGAGCGCAGTTGCTGCGGATTTGCTGCTCGTCCATAACATAAAGAGGGGTGCCGAAGGTTTGGGCAAGCTCTACTGTGTCCCGCCCTCCGATAGTAAGATGGCCTTGCTCATTGATATTTAGGCAGTCGGATACGAACATGTGTCAGTCACTCCGTTCTTGACAAGTAAAAAGTAAAAGTGAATAGTATAGGGGGCCCTGCGGAACGATTTTATATG
>CATJLA010000168.1 GCA_949741215.1 uncultured Oscillospiraceae bacterium | reverse complement strand
TTTTAAACTATGAATTAGTTAGGGTACATGCGGCGGTATATGCAGAAAATGAAAAATGGGTATTAGTCAGCTATTACACATTTGATGGCGGCGATGATATAGGTTGGGTAAAAGTATCTGATTTGACCGAGTACACAAATGATACCAAAGAAAAACTCATGTTTCCGGTAAATGTTTCTGTTGACTGTAAGGATATTGATACAGGAGAAAAAGTGGCTAACGATGATTGGAGAATAACGTCCATTGAAGGAAAAAACGTTAATATAACAAAAGTTGGTGGAATATACAATAAGGTCAAGCTAGAAGATATTGTTTATCCTGATACATTCAAGGTTACAGAATAAATGATATGATACTAAGAAGCACCAAAGTTCGGTGCTTCTGTTGTGTTGATTTTATGGTTTTATGTCAATAGCTATTAGAATTGTAAGACGGCTTTACGTTTCAAGATAAATGGAGTGTTAAAGGATAAGCCTGTAAAATACAAAGGTAAAATACAAAAAACAGAGTTTTGAGGGGTAATTCGAGATGAATCGGGACTTACTGAATCTTGTGCAAAGCAAAATGTCCTCTTTTTCAAAGGGACAGCGGCTGATCGGCCAGTTTATTATAGAGCATTATGACAAAGCCGCCTTTATGACAGCCGCTAAGCTGGGCACTACCGTAGGGGTAAGCGAATCCACCGTGGTGCGTTTTGCCTCGGAGATCGGCTATGAGGGCTACCCTCAGCTGCAGCGCGCCCTGCAGGAAATGATCCGCAACCGTCTTACTTCGGTGCAGCGGATGGAAGTGACCAGCGACCAGATCGGAGATTCAGACGTGCTTACCAAGGTGCTGAACCAGGATATTGAAAAAATCCGCCGCACCCTGGAGGAAACCTCTAAGCAGGACTTTAACCAAGCGGTGGACGCCATTGTGGCCGCCCGGCGGATTTATATCCTCGGCGTGCGGTCCTCCTCAGCGCTGGCACGGTTTTTAAGCGTGTATTTCCATTATATTTTTGACAATGTGACACTGATCGATACCACCTCCTCCAGCGAGATGTTCGAGCAGATTCTGCGCATCGGCCGGCAGGACGTCTTTATTGTAATGAGCTTCCCCCGGTATTCCAAAAAAGCGGTGCAGGCCTCCGATTACGCCTACAAACAAGGCGCAACCGTAGTGGCGGTAACCGACAGCGCCGCCTCCCCCATTGCGGATTATTCCACCCATCTGCTGCTGGCCAGAAGTGATATGGCCTCCTTTGTGGATTCTCTGGTGGCTCCTTTGAGCATCATCAACGCTTTAATTGTTGCGGTGGGACTTAAGAAGAAATCCGAAATTGCCAATACCTTCTCCCGGCTGGAAGGTATCTGGGAGGAAGCCAATGTTTACGAAACGCTGGAGGCTCATCCTAAAAGCGACAGGGAAGGATTTTAGGGCATGAAAGAACAAACCCGGGGTTATGATATCCTTGTTGTAGGCGGCGGGGCAGCGGGGCTGTTCTGTGCCGGTCAGGCGGCGGCAGCAGGCAAAAGGGTGCTACTGCTGGAACGCTGCGACCGCCCGGGCCGCAAGCTGCTGATTACCGGCAAGGGCCGGTGCAACCTTACCAACAACTGCCAGCCGGAGGAATTCCTCCAGTCGGTAAAAACCAACAGCCGCTTTTTGATGAGCGCTGTCCGCCGGTTTGCCCCCCAGGATACCATGTCCTTTTTTGAAAGCCTGGGTGTCCCCTTAAAAACTGAGCGGGGCAACCGGGTGTTCCCCTGCTCTGATCGCTCCGTGGACATTGTAAACGCTTTGACAGGCTATGTCAAGGGGCAGGGCGTTACCCTGCTGCGGGAGCGCTGCACATCCCTTCTTTTTCAGGACGGGCTGCCGGCGGGTGTTCTGTGCGAAAGCGGCAGCCGCTATGAGGCCAAAGCCATCGTCCTTGCCACCGGGGGCAAAAGCTACCCCCTCACCGGCTCCACCGGTGACGGCTACAAGCTGGCAAAGCAGGCGGGGCATACAATTATACCAACCCGGCCGTCTTTAGTGCCGGTGGTAACCAATGAGGACTGGTGCCGCCGGATGATGGGGCTTTCGTTAAAAAATGTGACCTTAACTCTGCTGGACCGTCAAAAAAAGAAGCCGGTTTTCAGCGAGCTGGGGGAGATGCTGTTCACCCATTTTGGAGTATCGGGGCCGTTGGTACTTTCCGCCTCCGCCCATATGGAGCCGGAGCGGATGGCAGACTACACCCTTTCTATCGACTTAAAGCCCGCCCTCACCCCGGAACAGCTGGACCAGCGGCTACAGCGGGACTTTCACCAGTTTGCCAACAAGGATTTCTCCAATTCTCTGGACGAGCTGCTGCCCCGGAAGCTGATTCCCATCGCGGTGGAGCGCAGCGGGATTCCTGCCGGGCAAAAGGTGCATCAGATCACCAGGGAGCAGCGTCAGGGGCTGGCTGCGCTGCTCAAGGATTTTTCCTTCACCTGCAAAGGGTTCCGCCCCATTGAGGAGGCTATCGTCACCGCGGGAGGTGTAAAGGTAGGGGAGGTCAATCCCAAAACCATGGAGTCCAAGCTGGCGCCGGGGCTGTACTGCATCGGCGAGCTTTTGGATCTGGACGCCTACACCGGCGGCTTTAACCTGCAGATTGCCTTTTCCACGGCATTTGCCGCAGCATCGGCCTTGGGGCAGGTATGAGATAAGTAAGCGGCAGCCACGTCGCAAAGCAAATATTTTGGATAAGAGGACGAAAAAAGATGAAGGACTGGATTTCTATCGCCATTGACGGCCCCTCTGGCGCGGGGAAAAGCACCATTGCCAGGCAGCTGGCAAAGCGGTTCGGGTTTATCTATGTGGATACCGGGGCGCTGTACCGCTCTATCGGCTGGTATGCCCTGGAGCAGGGGGTGTTCCCCGGGGATTTGGAGAAGGTGGAGCCGCTGCTTGCCCAAATCCATCTGGAGCTGAAGTACGAGGGGGGAGAACAGCGGGTGTACCTCAACGGGCAGGAGCTTTCCGGCAAAATCCGCACGCCGGAGGTTTCCATGGCGGCCTCCCAGGTATCGCCTCTGCCGCCGGTGCGCCGGTTCCTTTTTGACCTGCAGCGGAATATGGCCCAAATCAGCAACGTAATTATGGACGGCAGGGACATCGGCACGGTAGTGCTGCCAAACGCCACCTTAAAGCTGTTTCTCACCGCCTCTCCGGAGGACAGAGCCCAGCGCCGCTGCCAAGAGCTTTTGGAAAAAGGCGTTCAGGTTACCTACGACGAAGTGCTGGCCGATGTTCAAAAGCGGGATTATAACGACTCTCACCGGGCCGAAGCCCCCCTGCGCCAAGCGGAGGACGCCCTGCTGGTAGATACCACCGGCAACAGCCTGGAGCAATCCATCACACAAATTTCCGGCATTTTGTTGGAAAAGCTGCCCCAACTGCAAAAAAAGGAGGCGCGGAATGTTTTATAAAATCGCCAGATTCGTCACCTATATTTTGATCCGGTTCCTGTTCCGCATGGAGTACGACGGGCTGGAGAACCTGCCCACCAGCGGCGGTTTTATGGTGTGCTCCAACCACCGCACCAACTTAGATCCCCTGTTTATCGCCCAAAAGGTAAAGCCCCAGCTGTTTTTTATGGCCAAGGAGGAGCTTTTCTCCAACTGGTTTGCCGGGATGATCATCCGCGGCCTGGGGGCCTTCCCGGTAAGCCGGGGCTCTGGCGACACGACTGCAATTGATTACGCCATGGAGCTCGTACAGTCGGGCAAGGTGCTTGCCATGTTCCCCGAGGGTACCCGCTCTACTGACGGCATCCCCCTGCGGCCCAAGTCCGGCGCGGCGCTGGTTGCGGCTAAAACCAAGGCGGATATCATCCCGGTGGCAATTTGCTTTGAGGGAAAGCTCCGCTTTCGCAGCAGAATTACAGTGCGGTACGGCAAGCTCATCCCCAATGGGGAGCTGGGCATTACCACCGGCGCTCCTCGGGAGATTAAAACCGCCAGCAAAAAGCTGATGGCCAGAATTACCGAGCTGCTGCCCCCCATGCTTGCAGCGCCGGCGCCCACTTCGTCCCAACAGGAGGAAGAATAATATGCCAGTGACGGTAGCGAAAACGGCGGGCTTCTGCTACGGGGTAAACCGGGCGGTGGAGATGGCATACCAGGCGGCAAAGGAGCTGCCGCTGGTGCGTACCTTGGGGCCGATTATCCACAACTGGCAGATGGTGCAGGAGCTGGAAAGCTTAGGGGTGCTTCCGGTAGATACCATTGAGGAAATTCCTCCGGGCGCCACCGTGATTATCCGGGCCCACGGGGTGCCTCCCCAGGTGTATGAGCAGCTGGAAAAACGGAATATCCGCTATTTGGACGCCACCTGCCCCCATGTGGCGAAGATTCACCAAATCGTTTCCAGCCAAACGCCGGACACAGTAACCCTCATCGCCGGGGATCAAAACCACGCTGAGGTTTTGGGAATTTTAGGGAGATGCAAAGGCCCGGTTCTTGTATTCCAAACCGCTGAGGAGCTGGAAAAAGGGCTTCACAACTGTGAACACTTTGTAAATTCTCGCTGCATTTTAGTTTCTCAGACCACTTTTCACAGTCTGGAATGGAAAAAAAGCGCTGAAACTGCAAAAAAAGTGTGTACAAATCTCACGATTTTTGATACAATATGTAGTGCTACGAGTAAAAGACAGCAGGAGGCCATTGCTCTTGCCCAAGGATCTGACTTGATGGTAGTGGTGGGGAGTAAGCACAGTTCCAACACCAATAAGCTAAAGGAAATATGCGAAAGCTACTGTCAAACAATATTGGCGGAAACCGCGGGAGATTTGCTAAACTGTCAGGCACAGAGTCACCGTGCAATTGGCGTTACTGCCGGTGCATCAACGCCGGCTCGTATAATTAAGGAGGGACAAGAAACCATGAGTGAAATGTTGAAGAATCAGGAAGAGAGCTTCGAGGAGTTACTGAACAATTCCACCATTACTACATATAATGGTGCAATCGTTAAGGGGATTGTTCTGGGGATCGCCCCAAATGAAATACAGGTGGATATCGGAACCAAGTACACCGGCTATGTTCCCCTTCATGAGCTGACCGACGATCCCTCTGCCAAAACTGAGGACCTGGTGAAAAAGGGCGACGAAATCGAGCTGTTGGTAGTGCGCACCAACGACGTAGAGGGTACCGTAATGCTCTCCAAAAAGCGTTTGGACGCAGCTGCCGGCATTAAAAAGGTGATGGATGCCAAGGAGACCGGCGAAACCCTCAGCGGCGTAGTGGTGGAAGTGGTAAACAAAGGTGTGCTGGCCCTCACCAACGGCGTTAAGGTGTTTATCCCCGCTTCCCAGTGCTCCACTTCCCGGATCGAGGACCTGTCGGTTCTGCTGAAGCAGCCCGTAGAGTTCAAAATCATTGAAACCAACCCCTCCCGGAAGCGCGCGGTCGGCTCTATCCGCACCGTCATGAGAGAGCAGAAAAAGGCGCTGGAAGAAAAGTTCTGGGAGAGCGTAGAGGTTGGCCAAACCTACACCGGCGTAGTCAAGTCCCTCACCAGCTACGGCGCTTTTGTGGACTTAGGCGGTGTGGACGGCATGGTGCACATCTCCGAGCTTTCCTGGAACCGGATCAAGCATCCCTCTGAGGTCGTTAAGGTTGGGGATACCATTGAGGTATATGTAAAGGATCTGGATACCGAGAACAAGAAGATCTCCCTGGGCTACAAAAAAGCCGAGGATAATCCCTGGGAAATCCTCAAAAGCCGCTACGAGGTAGGCTCTGTTGTGCCGGTTAAGATTGTTTCCATGACAACCTTTGGCGCCTTTGCCCAGATTCTGCCTGGAGTAGACGGTTTGATCCACATCTCCCAGATTTCCACCGAGCGGATTGCCAAGCCTCAGGATGTGCTTTCCATCGGGCAGGAGGTAGATGTAAAAATTACCGAGCTGGATTTTGAGAAGAAGAGAATCTCCCTGTCCATCCGGGCATTGCTGGATGAAACTGCCGAGGCTGCCGAAGAGGCTGCCGAGCAGGAGGCTCCTTCCTCCGAGGAATAATTTTTTTAGGAACCAAAAGCCGTCCCTTTTCCGTACTTTGATGGGGAAGGGGCGGCTTTTTCTGTGTCTGCAGGGCAAAAGCCAGGCATTTTGTTATTTTTAAGACGTGACAGGGCTTTTGGCCGGCAGGTTCCGGGCATAGCCTCCCAGGATCGGGGTATCCTAACAGGAGAAAAAGGCGAAATCCCTTCTGCCATAGGGCACAGGATAATCATGCAGCACTCCCGTCAAAAGTATTGCGCATTTTATATGAAAGAACAGCGTCCAATTTGTAAAAATTTTTTTGGAATGCAATAATTCCCGGCAAACCCCTCACTAATAGACGAACAGTTTCTGCGGCAAACTGTTTCCCGGTGGCTAAACCCCACTATTAGCCTCCCGTATTTTTCGCAGAATATGATTGTCTGGCATTTGAGAAATTGTGTTAAAGAAAGGAAGTATCATGATGAAAAAGGTTTTAACAATTCTGCTGGCAGCTGCATTAGCGGTTTCTGCTCTTTCAGGCTGCTTTGGCAACAATAACAGCAGCAGCTCCAGCTCGTCCTCCAGCTCGTCTTCCAGTACCAGCTCTTCGGATTCCAGCTCCGATAGCTCCAGCTCTGAGCAAAGCAGCTCTTCTTCTGAAAGCGAACCAGCCCAGCTGCCTACTATGGCAGAGGTTCGGGATCAGATTGCTGAAGTTTACGGCGAGAACTATATCCCCTCTATGGCCTATGAGGAAGCCCAGCTGAAAGAGGTTATGGGTATCAATACCGACAATATTGAGGAATTTGTGGCAGAGGGCCCCATGATGTCCGGCCATGTGGATACCTTTATTGCCATCAAGGCCAAGGAGGGCAAGGGTGAAGAGGTGGAAACCGAGCTGAACGCCTACCGGGATGTTCTGGTAAACGACCAGATCCAGTACCCCATGAATCTGGCTAAGGTAAACGCCTCCCAGGTAGTTCGCCATGGCGACTATGTGTTCTTTGTAATGCTGGGCGCCTTTGCCGATGATGAAAACCTGGATGACGATGCCCAGCTGAAGTTTGCCGAGGAAGAGGTTAAAAAGGCCACTGACAAGCTGAGCGAGCTTTTCTCCTCTATTGACTGATTTCCTCTAAAACGCCCCTGATTTTGGGCAAAACCAGCTGAAACTTCCCTGTTTTGGGTAATTTCGGCTGGTTTTTTTCCGCAAATTCGGTTATAATGGTAAACGATATGCGCATAAGGCCCTGTTATCCCTTAAAAAGCAAACAGGCCTGCGCGACGTCCTGAAAATTTTTTGCCCTGCGCATAGAGTGACAGCAGTATGAAACGGGGAGGAAGCCTATGGTATTCAGCAGCCTTTTATTTTTATTCCGGTTTTTGCCGATTGCGTTTCTGGTGTATTATATTTGCCCCCAAAAGCTTAAAAACCTGGCGATTTTAATCTTCAGCCTGTTTTTCTACTCTTGGGGGGAGCCACGGTACTTCCCGATTATGATCGCCTCCATTTTAGTGGACTATCTGGTGGGCCTGGGCATCGGCCGGTTTGGGGAGAACCGCCGGCTAAAAAAGCTGTTTTTAGCCTGCTCCGTGGTTTTTAACCTGGGCATGCTTGCCTTTTTCAAATATAGTGACTTTCTCCTCTCCAACCTGAATAACCTGCTGGGAACCTCTATCCCGCTGCTGGGGCTTACCCTGCCTATCGGCATCAGCTTTTATACCTTTCAAACCATGTCCTATTCTATTGATGTCTACCGGGGCAAGGTGCAGCCGGAGCATAATATTATCGACTTTGGCGCCTTTGTCACCCTGTTCCCCCAACTGATCGCCGGCCCTATCGTCAAGTATTCTGACGTAAGCCGTGAGCTGAAAAGCCGGAAAATCACCATGGATCAAGTGCAGGACGGCATTGAGGATTTTGTGCTGGGCCTGGGCAAAAAGGTGTTAATCGCCAACAATATCGGCGCTTTATGGACAGATGTGCAGGCCCTGGGCTTTGGGGGCATTTCCACGCCGCTGGCCTGGCTGGGCATTCTGGCATACCATTTCCAGATTTATTTCGATTTCAGCGGATACTCCCTGATGGCCATTGGCTTAGGCAAAATGCTGGGCTTCCAGTTCCCCAAAAACTTCGACTTCCCCTATATCTCCAAAAGCTTTACCGAGTTCTGGCGGCGTTGGCACATGACCTTAGGCTCCTGGTTCCGGGAATATTTATATATCCCTCTGGGCGGCAACCGGGTTTCAGCCCCTCGTTGGTACTTCAATATGTTTGTAGTATGGTTCTGCACCGGCTTTTGGCATGGGGCGGATTGGAACTTCATCCTGTGGGGCCTGTTCTTTTTGGGATTCCTGCTGCTGGAGAAAAAATTCTTGCTGTCTCGTCTGGAAAAAAGCCAGGTGTTTTCCCGAATTTATGTCCTGTTCTTCCTGTGCATCAGCTGGGCGCTGTTCTCAGTTACCGACTTAACCCAGTTAGGAGTACTGCTTGCCAAAATGTTCTCCTTTACCGGTGGTAGCGACTGGCTTTATTACCTGCGCAACTATCTTGTCACCTTTGTGCTGGGGGCGGTGCTTTCCACGCCGGTAATCTACACCCGCTATGTTAAGGTTAAGACGAAACTGCCGGCAATACGCTTTGTGGTAGTGGGGGTTATCTTAGTAAGCTCGGTGGCCTACCTGGTGGATGCCTCCTACAACCCGTTCCTGTATTTCCGTTTTTAAGGGGGGGAAGAACTATGCTTAAATTTTTGGCAAAGTATGCAACAGCTATAGGCTTTGGCTTATTTATCGCTATATTTGCCGCGGCGGATTTCTTTGTTCCCACCCGGGAATACTCTGACCTGGAAAACCGTAAGCTCCAACAAAAGCCTACCCTTTCCTGGTCCGCCATTATGCGCCAGGGGGACCAGGCCTATAACAAAAAGTATGAAGCATACCTGAACGACCAGTTTGTGCTGCGGGATGAATGGATCAGCTTAAAATCCCGGTGTGAATCGATTTTGGGCAAAATTGAGAACAACGGCATTGTTTACGGCAAGGACGGCTACCTGTTTGAAAAATACCAGGAGACTGACCTGGAAAATCTGGATAAAAACGTAACCTACCTCACCGAGTTTTTGGAGATGTACCCGGAGCTGCCGGTCACCTTTTCTCTGTGGCCCAGCTCCTACCAGGTGCTGCAGGATAAGCTGCCCGCAGGGCTAAATAACCTGGATCAGCAGGAGATGTCCCAGGAAATCTATGCAACTCTGGCCGGCAGCCCGTCCCTGCAAATTTTGGACGTAACTGCCGTTTTGAAGCAGCATGCTCAGGAGTATATCTTTTACCGTACCGATCATCACTGGACAAGCTACGGGGCGTATCTGGCCTACCGGGAGCTGATAGAAGCGCTGGGGAAAACCCCTGTAGAGCTTGCGTCTATTGAGGCAAACCAGGTGGAAGGGTTTTACGGCACCTATTATTCCAAGGCAAAGCTTGCTTCTGCCCGACCGGACGTAATCACCTGGTATGAGGTGCCGGTGGCTGAGGCAGACCTGGAGGGCGTTCCGGTAGACGGCATTTATGATTTGGAAAAATTTGAAACCCGGGATAAATACGCTGCTTTTCTGCGGGGGAACAATGGGCTGATGCGGATTGTAAGCGCCGGCAACCGGGACCATACCGAGGGGGAAATTTCCCGGGTGATGGTGGTCAAGGATTCCTTTGCCAACTCGCTGGTGCCCTATCTAACCTATCATTACGACGAGATTTATGTAGTGGACCTGCGGCACCTGGCGCCTAAAATGAAGGATCTGCTGACCGAAATTCAGCCGGACGAGCTGCTGGTAATCTACAACTTCATGAATTTTGCAAGCGACACGAGTGTTGCGAAGTTGCGGTACTGATTCCTGTATGATTTGGGGATTTTTCTTTGCAGGGAACAGGGAATGGTGAAGGAACCTGTTTTCTGTGCCTTTGAGGTACTTTAACTTTTACTTTAGATCCATTTAGACAGAAAACCCCCGGCGGACTGCCGGGGGTTTTGACGTCCCTGAAGAAGACAGGGGCCGGAGAATTGGGAACAAATGTTTCACGTGAAACATTTTTGGGGCGGCTTATTTGGTTTCCAGAATAGCGCCCCGGTTGCCGGAGGTAACCATAGAAGCGTAACGCGCCAGGTAGCCGGTGGTGATCCGGGGCTGCTTGGGCTTCCAGTTGGCTCGGCGGCGGGCAAGCTCTTGATCGCTTACCTTCATGTTGATGGTATTGGCCATGATATCAATAGCAATGATATCGCCCTCCTCCACCAGGGCAATGTTGCCGCCAACCGCCGCTTCCGGAGAAACATGGCCGATGGCCGCGCCTCTGGTTGCGCCGGAGAACCGGCCGTCGGTAATCAGGGCGACGGTACTGCCCAAGCCTCTGCCCATAATGGCCGAAGTGGGGTTGAGCATCTCCCGCATGCCGGGGCCGCCCTTGGGGCCTTCGTACCGGATCACTACCACGT
>CATJLA010000167.1 GCA_949741215.1 uncultured Oscillospiraceae bacterium | reverse complement strand
GACACCTCCGCAGGAGGTACGGTTTTGCCTGTAAGGCAAAATGGAGGCTTTACCCCACAAGTTGGACACCTCCGCAGAAGCAGAAGATCCTGGCAGAGCCCTGGTTGCTCTCCGCAGAGAGTGAGGCATCCCGCCGCATTCCCGTCCCCTACCCCATGGGGTTAAGGCACATTGGGGGACAACATACCGCCGCTTGCGGCGCAAGCCCGCACCTCCCGGAAAAAGGCCAAAAGCCGCACTGCGCCTTACCCTATATGGAAAAGCCTCCCTCAAAGCCCGCGGAACGCAGGCTTCCGCGACGTCATAAAAGCCTGAAACAACGCGTTTTTCCCCTTACATCACGCTGCTGCAGAAAGGAGCCCCGCTATGCCGATTCTATTCTCCACCCTGTTCTCTTTGGATTTTTGGAACTTCCTGCTTCTGGCCCTGCTGCTGTTTACCGGCATCCGCCTAACCTGCCGGATGAGCTGGTTTCCCTTCCGCCACCCCTTGGAGGTGCTGCGCCAAACGGTATTTTGTTTGGGAGGCAAAAAAAGCCCCTCCCGCTGTAGGCAGGAGGGTTTGTCCTCTTTTCAGGCAGCGGCTACCTCTTTGGCAGGTACCATGGGCATTGGCAACCTGGTGGGGGTTTCTACCGCCATTGCTCTTGGAGGGCCGGGGTCTGTCTTTTGGATGATTGTGGGCGCTTTGCTGGGACTCTGCACCAAGTATCAGGAGATTTTTCTCGCCCTTACCCACCGCCGCACCGGTAAAGACGGCTCCCCCCGGGGCGGGCCTATGTACTACCTGGAGGACCTGGGCGCCCCCCGCCTGGCCTGGATTTTCTCTATTGCCTGCTGCCTGTGCGCCCTGGGCATCGGCACCATGACGCAGTCCAACGCGGCAGCTCAAAGCCTGGCAGGGTATCAAATTCCTCCCGTTATCACCGGGGTTCTGCTGGCTCTTGCGTGCTGGGCCGCCCTCTCTCGGGAAATCAAAGGGATCGGCATTCTTACCGAAAAGCTGGTGCCTATCCTCTCGGTGCTGTACCTGGGCGCCGCCGGGTGGATTCTCTGGCTTTACCGTGCCAACCTGCCTGCAACCTTCCGCCTGATCCTCAGCTCCGCCTTCTCTTTTAAGCCCATTGCAGGAGGCGGGGCAGGGTTAGGCATCATCGTCGCCATGCGGTACGGCTTTGCCAGAGGCATGTTCTCCAACGAGGCAGGCCTGGGCAGCGCCCCCATTACCCATGGGGAAACCGCCGGCAGTTCTCCCCACCGGCAGGGGCTTTGGGGCATGGTGGAGGTCTTCTGGGATACGGTAGCCGGCTGCACCGCCACCGGCCTTGTAATCCTTGTCACCGGCGTATGGCAGGCCTGCGCCCCTCAGGATATTGGCAATTTAACAACGCTGGCGTTTCGTCAGGCATTTGGCAGCGGCGGAGAGCTTTTTATTGCGATATCCACCCTGCTGTTTGCCTTTGCCTCCATTTTAGGCTGGTGGGTGTGCGGCAAGCGGGCGCTGGAATATGTAACCGGCGCACATCCTAAAACCGTTCTCTGCTATAAGGCGGCCTTTTTGACGTCTATTGGTCTGGGTGCTTTGGTAAGCCTGCGCCCGCTGTGGGCCTGTGCGGATTTTTGCAATCTGCTGATGGCTCTGCCTAACCTGATTGCCTTGCTGGCCTATTCCGGGCAGATTGTTGTTCCTGCTTTGCCAAAAAGGAGGCGTTTGCGGCTTCTTTTTGGGGGACGGGAGTGCTCTTGACGGCTTTTGTGCATTGAGGGAGGGCTTTCTGCTTTGGGTAGCTTTGGCCGTGCCTGCGGCACATGGCCGGTCCTTCCGCTTCGCATAAAAGGACGGGATTCGTAGGGACTGCTCTTGGGAGTTTTTGCATTTTGCGGGAAGGACTTTTGCTCCGGGTAGCTTTGGCCGTGCCTGCGGCACATGGCCGGTCCTTCCGCTTCGCATAAAAGGACATTTTCAAGGAAGACCCTCCGGGATTTGAAAGGCCGTGCCAGCAGTCATTGCTTCGCAAAGAATGCTGGCACATGGCCAGAAGATTACATCAGTTAAGGGGCTGCAGGCCCCTTAACTGATGTAATCTTCAATCAACCGCATCAAAACCTGGTAATTCTCCGCCGGAATCCCCTGCTCCAGCAGCGCCTGATCATAATCTGGCAGTGTGGCAATATAAACGTCAAACAGCATTTCCGGCGTTTCGGCATCGGGCCGGAATACCGCCAGCCTCTCCTGATACGCACGCACAATATACTTAGCGCTCCCCTCCGGCGCCGAGCTGACTGGAACCTCCGCCGTGGGGTTTACGGAATCCTCCACCTCCCGGGAAAAGGCAGCCCCCGCTGCCGCCGCGGCAAATATCAGCAGGCAGGAACCGGCGGTACACAAAAATCTTGCCCAGGCTTGGCGGGCAGTATAGCTCCATCTCACGGGATCATCTCCTTTTTCAGGCGGTTTTCCTTTTCAGTATGGGTGGCTTTGCCTTGTTTTATTCTTAGATTTGCCTTCAATTTCAAAGGTTTTTCAAAATTATTCACAATTTTCCATAAAAGTATGCTATAATAAATGTGTTTCGCAATGATTCTGAAAAATATCTGCACTAATAACATGTGCGGCGTCTTAAATTGAATTGGCAAAAGAAAGGATGTACTCGGCAGCAAGCTTGCCTATGGGGAGCCGATTAGGCACCTTCGTCCCCAAACGGCTGCCGGCACAGGGCTTAAGCATTTTAAGGAGGCTTTTATGGGAAAGAAAAAAGGCAAAAGCAGCTCGCCTGCCGTAAGGGGTATTAAAACTGCCTTTGGGGTAATCGGCAGGATTTTCGGGATCTTTTTTTTGATTTTGGTAATTACCGGCTGTATTTCCGCCACCTTGGTGACTATTTACGTGATGCAGTTCGTCAACGCTGATGTGGGGGTGGACTTGCGCAATTTGAACCTGGGTTATACCTCTATCCTTTATTATACCGATAAGGAAACCGGGGAGGAGAGGGAGCTCCAGCGCCTGCAGAATACCCAGAACCGTATTTGGGTGGATTTGGAGGACATTCCCCAGATGGTGCGGGATGTTGCCATTGTGGCGGAGGACCGCCGCTTTGAGGAGCACAACGGCGTGGACTGGAAGCGGACCATTTTCTCCTTTGTCAACGAGTTTTTACCTCTTACCAGCTCCCGGCAGGGTGGTTCTACCTTGACCCAGCAGCTGATTAAAAATATCACCTCTGATGACGGCCAGACCTTTGAGCGGAAAATCCGGGAGATCTTCCGCGCTTTGAACCTGGAGAAAAAGTATACCAAGGACGATATTTTGGAGGCTTACCTGAACACCGTAAACTTTGGCAGCGGCACCTATGGCATCCAGGCGGCGTCCAACATCTATTTTGGCAAGGACGTAAGTGAACTTACTGTTCCCGAGGCCGCTTCCATTATCGCTGCTACCAAAAGCCCTGTGTACCTGAATCCCTCCACCAACCCGGAGCGGAACAAGGAGCGGCGGGACTGGATTATTGGCGAGATGGCGGATACCGGCCTGATTACTGAGGAAGAGGCGGAGGCCTATCAGGCTATGCCGGTGGAAACCATCAAAAAGCAGCTGCAGAACGACCCTAACAGTAATAGTCAGGTACAAAGCTACTTTGTAGATACCGTATATTATGAGGTTATCGACGATTTATGCGACACCTACGGTTACGAGCGCGCCTTTGCCAGCAGCCTGCTGTTAAACTCCGGCTACCATGTGTATACCACCATTGATCCGGAGTGCCAGGCTATTCTGGACCACTACTTTCTGAACCCGCAGAATATGCCCCCGGTGTTAAACAGTGTATATCCCCAGGGCGCCGGTATTTTGACTGACCCTTACGGCAAGGTGTTGGCTATCTGTGGCGGAACCGGTGAGAAAACCGGAGCTTTAACCCTAAACCGGGCTACCTCTACCCCACAGCAGCCTGGGTCTTCTATCAAGCCCTTGACGGTGTACAGCCAGGGGATTGAGAATAACCTGATCACCTGGTCCACCATGATTGAGGACTCCCCGTTTCGGGATAAAGGGGACGGTACCGGCTGGCCGGTAAACTTTAACGGCTTGTATCTGGGCAACATCACTGTGGCGGAGGCCATCCAGCGCTCCACCAACACGGTGGCTGTTAAGCTGGCTGACCGCCTTGGGCCCCAGAACCTGGTAAATTTCCTGGTAGACAGCTTTGGCTTTGACTTGGTGCTGGAAGGCCCGGTTAACGACGTGGACATTGCCCCTATGGCATTGGGCGCATTAAGTGAAGGTGTAAACCCCATTGATATGGTAGGCGCTTTTCAAATTTTTGGCAACGGGGGCGTTTATGTAAAGCCCTACACCTACACCAGAGTGCTGGACAGCGACGGCAATGTTATTCTGGAGAAGAATACCACCCCCAAGCGGGTGCTCTCCCCCGAAACGGCTGCGGTTATGAACCGGCTGCTGATCAGCGTAACCGACCCCAACACCCTGGGCACCGCCAAGCAGGTACGGTTTTCCTCTCAGGTAGTGGGCGGAAAAACAGGCACTACGTCCAATGACTTTGACCACTGGTTTATTGGGTATTCCCCCTACTATGTGTTCGGCTCCTGGCTGGGGTACGACCAGAACACTGTGATTCAGTACAATGTGGGGCACTACCCGCCCCTGTTCGTCTTTAAGAGCATTATGGGCGACCTGCACGCCAACCTGCCATTGAAGGACTTTGACGACGGCGATAATTGTGTAGCTCTGCCGTTTTGTACCGAGTGCGGCAATATTGCTTCCTCCGCTACTACAACCACCTCTATTGGGTATTATAAGCCCAGCTTTATTCCCCCCACCTGTACCGGCAATCATGGCGAGGATGAGGAGGAGCCAAAGGACGAGGAAGACGATAAGCCTCATAGCAACAACGGCGGCATTATTATCATCAACGGCAACCGGAGCAGCAGCGGCTTCTCCTATGACGAGGAGGAAAGCTCGTAAAGCCCTTTTCAGGACAGGACTGCTCTTTTGGGCTTGAACGTATGGGGGATCTTCCCCTTGGCAAAAAGCTTCCCGCCGGAGGACGTCTTAAAACGGGATGGGAAGAGTTGCCACCCGCAAAGAAATAAGGGCAAGACAGACCGAAATGATTTGTCTTGCCCTTTTTATTCTGTATAACCTTACTGAATTTTGAAGCCTGGAGCTGTACCCAAAAGCAGGGCAGCTTTATTCTTTCTTCCATGTCAAAAAAATTCCAATAATTGCTCCTATCAGGATGATTGGCGCTAACCTGACAAACAGCCATTCCAATGCGTGAAAAGCTACTCCGGCAACGGCGGTTTCCGGGTCATTATAATTCCAACCCAAATAAGGGCTGTTTAATACTATGAAAACCGCAGAAATTGTTGCTATAGCTGTACACAATGAGATCAGCAGCCAATGAAGTATTTTTCTTCTTGTGGCCTTCCTTTGCGCAAGCTGTAAGTTTATAATCTCCAGTTTTTCGGAAATCGCTTGCAGGGCATCAGCTTTTGGTTCAGCAACAGTTTCTCCAAGCAACGTGCTTACGGGTGCTTCAAGTGCTTCCGATATCAAGATTAACATATCGGAATCAGGCACGGACAAGCCCTGCTCCCATTTAGAGATGGTTTGCCGCACCACATTCAGTTTGACAGCAAGCTCTTGCTGGGAAAGACCTTTTGATTTTCTGAGTGACTTGATGTTTTCATTTAACATGAGGGATAACCGCCTTTCTTTCAGTTATTGCCACTATTGTATTAGAAATTGCCCGTTGCTGCAAGCAACGCATATTAACATTCAAGGTTTCGTTCATTATAAAGCGGCGCCCACTGAAAAGCAATTTCTTTTCAGCGGGAATTCTGCTTGAAACGGAGGGGTTTTGCCATGAAAACAGACGTCTTTTGCATTACCTGGAGCAATTTGGGCTGGATTAACGGCCCTGAGGATGATCCGGAGGATTTATGCTCCCACGGAGAAGTAACGGTTCATCTTGGGGACGAACAGCTTAGCTATAGCTGCTGCACCAGCGCCGCGGCCTTGCGTATGCTGCGGTCCTTGACGGAGGATCATTTGATGCAGGATTTCCTGCTGGGGGAGCAGATGCTGCCCTGCTGCGGCTTTAACCTGTATGCAGACAATACTTTGCAGAACGTGTTTATCAGTGGCTGCCCCAATGGGGTGGATTATGAGGTGCGGCATCAGGATGACGAGGTGGTAATTGTGACTCCGGCCGGGAACCGATATGCGGTGGCCCTGGAGCTTTACTGCCGGGAGGTACTTTATTTTGCCCGGGCGGTAGAGGATTTTTACGCCCACAGCCGCCCCAAAAGGCTACCGGAGGACGAGCTCGACCGGAATGGCTACCTTGCTTTTTGGAACGAGTGGCGGAGACGGATGGAAAGCGCCGTGTATCCTGCAGGAGCGGACAAGTTGGCATCAAACGGTTTTGAAGGTTTGACTGGGGGCATGAGAAAATAGGGCGGCAGTCACGTCCTTAAATGCAGGGACGCCTATGGAGGCCTGCAAAAAAATTGCAAAATTTTTAGGGGATTCTCATTGGTCGAGAGATGTTTTTGGTAAAATTTGTAAACCAGCTAAAAAATTGGGATTGTTTTTTTTGTTTTTGGTAGTATAATGATTTTTGAATCTTTTAGCGGAAGATACCTTTTGAATTGATCGGAGACGACAGAAATAATGACAGAAAAATGCGGGCGGTTGATAAAGGATGCCGGAAAATATTTGCTGAACACCGTAAAATGGCTGGGGCTTTCCCTGCTGATAGGGGGAATTTGTGGAACGATTGGCAGTTTGTTTGCCCTTTGCGTGGAGCAGGTTACCCATTTAAGAAGCAGCTATGGGTGGCTGATTTATTTTTTGCCTGTTGCAGGGCTGGTAATCACCTTTTGCTATCATGTTTGTAAAATGGAAAATGACCGCGGTACCAATAATGTAATTTTATCAATTCGGGCGGAAACCCATGTTTCAGGCAAATTGGCTCCGCTGATGTTTTTTGCCACCTGCTTGACCCACCTGTGCGGCGGTTCTGCAGGGAGAGAGGGGGCTGCCCTGCAAATTGGCGGAAGCTTGGGGGCTACTTTGGGCAGAGTGCTCCACCTTACCAAAGGGGATCAGCGTGTAATCACCATGTGCGGCATGAGCGCAGTTTTTACCGCTCTTTTTGGTACGCCGCTGACAGCCACCATCTTCAGCATGGAGGTGGCAAGCGTTGGCATGTTTTATTATGTAGCGTTTATTCCTTGCTTGGTGTCCTCCCTGATTTCCCTGCGGGCGGCGACAATTCTCCATGTTGTGCACGACCAGTTTCCGCTGACCTTTGTGCCTAATTTTACCGCCGGTATGGTTATACGGGTGCTGGCCTTGGCTGCACTTTGCGCAGGGGTGAGCATCCTGTTTTGTGTAGTGATGCATCAGACAGAGCACCTTTATAAAAAATTTTTGAAAAACCAGTATCTTCGGGCAGTGGTAGGCGGCGTACTTATTATTGTGCTGACACTGCTGGTGGGTAGCCAGGACTATAACGGTGCAGGCAGCGGGATGATCATTCAGGCTATTGGGGGGCAGGCTGTGCCCTACGCTTTTTTGCTGAAGCTGGCTTTTACCGCCCTCACTTTAGGGGCGGGCTTTAAGGGCGGCGAAATTGTGCCTTCCTTCTTTATCGGCTCCACCTTTGGCTGTACGGTGGGCGCGTTGTTGGGCATTGACCCAGGGTTTGCCGCTGCAATCGGGCTGGTTTCGGTATTCTGCGGCGTGGTAAACTGTCCGGTGGCCTCTCTGTTTTTAAGTATTGAGCTGTTTGGAGTGCACGGGCTGCTGTTTTTCGCTTTGTCCTGTGCGGTTAGCTACGGGCTTTCGGGCAATTACAGCCTGTATAGTACCCAGAAAATCGTTTATTCCAAGATTAAAGCGGATTGGGATTTTTCCTAGAATTAAAGGGCAGGTTTTGGGACGTCCCGCAGGCGGTGATGTTCTATGCCAAAAGGAAAGTGCCAGGTGCTGCTGGTGTGCAGCGGCCTCCGGCGCTTTTATTTTTGCCTTTTTGTAAAACCAAGGTTAAAACCGCAGGATAACAAAGCGGCTGTCACGTCCTGTAAAAAATTGCGATATACTATTGACATACGCTGTACTGTGTGGTACGATGTATATCAAGGAGGCGATTTGATGAATCTGGATGACTGGAAGTCCCAAATCAAACGAGGGACGCTGGAGTTTTCGATTTTGCTGATGATAGAAAAAAAGCAACGATATGGGTATGAAATCATCAGCGAACTGGAGGCTTTTCCGATTTTGGCGGCAAAGGAAAGCACGATCTATCCCCTGCTGCGCAGGCTGCTGAAGGAGAATTTTCTCTCCTCCTTTTGGCAGGAAACAGCGGAGGGCCTGCCCCCAAGAAAGTACTATACTATCACCGAAAAGGGGCATGAATACTTGCATTCTATGAAGGAAGAATGGCAAAGCCTGCTGGCAGCTATTGACACACTGAAGGGAGAGGAGAACCATGGAGAAAGCGCTGAATAATTATCTGGAAACCATTGACAGGTACTTAAGGCCTATGCCGGCATCGGAACGGGTAGATATTGTAAAAGAGATTAAAAGCGAAATGCAGGAGCTGCAGTCCGCCGGCAAGGCTCCGGAGGAAATTTTAAGCAGGCTGGGAGACCCTAAAGTGCTGGCAAAGGCTTATTTAGGGGAATCTATCGCTAAAAATTCGAAATTCAGCCCTAAAAAGGTTGGTACTTTGATTGCTTTTTACAGCCTTGCGGGGACAGCTTGGGTGTGTATTCTGCCTATTACCGGGATACTGGCGATTACCTTCATTCTTTGTGGGCTGATGCTGCCTCTGGGCGGGATTGTTAAATTTATGGCTTCTACACTGGGGTTCCAGGCGATAGCGGACGCTATCCACTTTGGCTTTGCTTTTGGGGAGCATTCCTGGGAGCTTTCAGCTGTTGCGGCACTGCCGCTTTCCATTCTGTTTGGCGGTATTTCCTTTTTTGCGGGCTGGGGCAGCTGGCGGCTTTCCCTGTGGCTTACCCGAAAGATCGCTGCAATTAAAGAGCGAATTTAGTTGTTTTAGGACGGCGCTGCCAACGGTAGGCTTACAAGCTTTTGGTCTTGGTTTTGCTGCTGACTGTTTTTCAAATAAGCTTAAAGGGCCTCCAATAATATGGAGGCCTTTTTTATTGCATCATCCGTTTTACCTCTGCTTCGTTTTCTGCCACTTTGGCTTTTGTGAGGGGGTACATCATCCAAATAAGCACACCGCTTACCAGGTAGCAAACCGCCGGCAGCAGCATACTTACTGTAAAAATGCTGTTTTTTACCTCCGGAGTTTGCATTACGGCAGACTCTTGGTATCCGATCATCCATAGAGTCCAGCCGCCGATTCCACCGGCTATGGCTTGTCCTAGCTTGCGGGAAAAGGAATACACTGCATAAACGGTGCCGTCCTTTCGCTTGCCGGTGAGCACCTGGTGGTTGTCGATTATGTCGGTAAGGTATGCCCAGCTGATCATAGTATAGTAGCCGAAAAAGACGTACCCCAAAAACTGAATGCCCAAATAGACCCACAAATTGGAGATGTGCAGAAAGAAGATAGCAAGATAAACCGCACCTGTTACCAGCAGGCTTACCGCACCTGCCTCTTTTTTGCCGAATTTTTTGGTAATCCATCCCGAAGCCGGCGCTACCAGGAACATCCCTCCCATGGAAATCAGGTTCAGCAGCGGCAGGGCATCGGTGTTACCGAAATAATCCAGGAAAAGATACTGGTTCAGTGCCGCGTTGGCCTGCATGGCAACCAGCCCCAAAAGCGCTGTAAGGATCACTGATAAAAACGCCCTGTCCTTTGCCAAGTCCCGGAGATCATGGAACAGGTGGCTTTCCTTTTTGCCATTTGCAGGCTTTAGCTTAACCCGCTCGGTACAGCACCAGTAGCAGATATAGTAGCATATAATCGCAAGTACCGCAAAGACTACCGCTGCAAGCATAAAGCCGGAGGCATTCACGACGTCTACGCCGCTTTCGTTTTTTGTATAAACCAGCATAGGGGCCAGCAGACCTACAAACAGCCCGGCCAGAACTGCTCCGATAGAACGATAGGTGGAGAGGGACGCTCTTTCTTCCGCTTTGGGAGAAATTACGGAGGCCATAGACCCGTAAGGAATATTAATGGCAGTATAGCAAATACTTCCCCATAGAACATAGGTAACGATCACGTAGGCGAGCTTGGCCGCCATAGAAAGAGGCTCAATCCAGGCGTTATACATGAGAACGCTTGCTATGGAAACAGGGATAGCCATCCACTTGATCCATACCCGAAATCTTCCGTTTTTGCCGGCTTTGGCGGTATCGCACAGCCGCCCTACCCCAACATCGGTAAAGCCGTCCACCAAGCGGGCCAACAGAAAAATAGTACCTACAATTCCGGAGCTGATTCCCAAAACTTTGGTATAGAAAATCAGCAGATAACTTGAAGCAAATTGAAAGGTAAAGTCATTGGCAAAATCGCCGAACATGTATCCGATTTTATCCCGAAGCCCAAAGGGGCGTTTTTTCTCATCCATGGGGTTTTCCTCCTCAAAATTCGACTGTACCCTAAGTATCCGCAAAAAAAACGGCCTTATGCCTGCCATATCTTTGGGACGTCGTTCATCCACACACTGCCAGCCTGGCTTTGTGCCTGAGAAAAACAGGTTTGCTGTTACGTCACAAAACGAATGCCCTGTATAAATATACTACTGTACAAATTAAAAAAACGCGCTATAATTATTTTGTTGAACAGTGTGGGATGTAGGTGCGGTTTTTCTTCTAAGCAGGCCCACAAACAACAAAATATGGTTATGGGGGCCCGTAGCTCAGCTGGGATGAGCGCACGGTTCGCATCCGTGAGGTCGAGGGTTCGATCCCCTTCGGGTCCATAATATGAAAGACTCTACCTAATCTGAACAAGTTTTTGGGACTTGGCAGATTGGGTAGAGTTTTTATTATTGGTCAATCAAAAATTAACTGTCATTTCAT